>JACQEW010000359.1 GCA_016200365.1 Nitrospinota bacterium | reverse complement strand
TTAATCACCGCCGGCACATATTCTTTCTGGTTTTTCAATACATACCTTATGCGATTTAAAAGCTTTCTGACAATCGAAACGATGGCTTTGGTTTTAATCGTTTTCTTGCACAATCTGTCAAATGCCATTATCAATGCCGGGTCTTTACGAACTGCTACCTATGAACTTTCTATAAGTAACGCTTTCAGTATTGAGTTATGTCTGCCGGTCATACTCGTTTTATGGTCTTTCTCCCCTCTGTCAGGAGTGTCATGGCGGTTAAAGTGCTGATACCAGGCAAGGAGTATAACCTAAAAGAAAAACTTGCTTCTTTACTTTTTAATCATAAGGTCTGTGGCTTCATGTATTTTTTATTTAAAAAAGATCGGAATAATAAGAATTGCAACTATGTTTACGACCTTTATCATGGGATTTATGGCCGGTCCGGCAGTATCCTTATAAGGGTCTCCGACTGTATCACCGGTAACAGCCGCAGCATGGGCAGGAGAGCCTTTGCCGCCGTGGTTTCCTTCCTCGATATATTTCTTTGCATTGTCCCATGCCCCTCCGCTGCTCGTCATGGCGATTGCCACAAATAGACCTGTTACAATTGTCCCTACCAGCACGCCTCCGAGAACAACAGGACCAAGAGCCCATGCAACGCCAACGGTTACAATAACAGGAAGCAGTGCAGGGATTATCATCTCTTTCAATGCCGCCTTTGTAACGATATCAACGCATGCGGCATAATCGGGCCTCTCTTTGCCGGTAATTATGCCGGGCTTCTCCTTCAACTGCCTGCGGACCTCCCTTACAACACTGCCCGCCGCCTTGCCTACGGCATCGAGTCCGTGTGCCGTAAAAACAAAGGGGAGCAATCCCCCGATAAAGAGTCCTACGATTATATGCGGGTCTTTTAAGGAAAAGGGCATTGATTTAAATACTGTCTGTACTGCCAACTCTTCTACATAAGAGCCAAATAGCACAAGAGCGGCAAGTCCTGCTGAGGCTATGGCATACCCCTTTGTAACGGCTTTCATCGTATTCCCCACAGCGTCCAATTTATCTGTTATCTCCCTGACCTTTTTATCGAGTCCTGCCATTACAGCAATACCGCCGGCATTATCGGTTATTGGACCAAAGGCATCGAGGGAGATTATAATACCTGCCATCGAGAGCATGCTTACGACGGCGATTGCTATGCCGTAAAGCCCGGCAAAATGAAAGGATAAGAGGATTGCCACACCTATAAATCCTACAGGCAGGGCAGTTGCATGCTGCCCGACTGCAAGTCCTGCAATGATGTTTGTTGCATGTCCTGTCTCCGATGCCTCTGCAATCTTGCGGACAGGACTATAGCTCGTAGAGGTATAATAATCTGTAATCACAACCACTACGGCTGTCATTATGAGTCCGACAAGAGAGGCATAGTAATAATTTATAACCGGATAATTTCCATTCCCCTCAAAGAGATATTGTGTGGCAGGAAAATAAAGCACGGCAGAGGTAATAGCGCTTATGACCACAGCGCCTAACAGTATTCCCGAAGCATTACCCTTTGTTAGATTGACATATAAGATTCCAAGAAGGGCGCCGATAACTGAAATCCCGCCAAGCACAAGAGGGAAAATGACAGCCGATTCCGTTCCGTAAGTCAGCTTGCCGACAATCATGGCTCCTATCAGACTGACGGCATAAGTCTCAAAGACATCCGCCGCCATCCCGGCACAGTCTCCGACATTATCCCCTACATTATCGGCAATGACAGCAGGATTTCGCGGGTCGTCTTCCGCCATGCTGCTCTCTATCTTACCGACAAGGTCGGCGCCGACATCCGCCGCCTTTGTATAGATGCCGCCTCCGAGTCTTGCAAATACGCTGATTAAACTGCTTCCGAGGGCAAGTCCGATAAGGCTTGTCATATCTTCGGTATATTTATAGAAGAGTCCGACGGAAAGGAGGGCAAGCCCTATAACAAGGAGACCCGTTACTGCACCGCCGTTAAAGGCGACCCTCAATGCAAAATTCTCTCCCGATGCAGCGGCATTGGTTGTCCTTACATTGGACATAACAGCAACCCTCATTCCGAGGTAGCCTGCACTTAACGAGCAGAACGCACCGAGTAAAAATCCGATGCTCGTATTAGTGCCATAAAACCACATCAGCAGGAAGAAAATAAAGCCGGCGATTATGCTTATGGTAATGACCTGTCTCTGAAGATATGCCTTTGCCCCTTCTTCAATGGTAGATGCGATATCCTTCATCCGTTCATTCCCTTTGGATTTGCCCTTGATATACGCAATCAGAAAACCCGATACGGTAAGACTTATAAAAGCAAGAACCATTGAAATCGCAAATGCATTATTAACTAATAAATCTTTCATCCACTACCTCCCTTATATGATATTTTGAAAGCTGACAACATTTTTACATATAGCATTTGTTTGCAGAGCAAGTCAAGGTTTTCTCAAGGACAGTCTGTTGAATAAAGCTGTCACCTGATTTTTTGTATCCTCAACACCCCTGCTGTTATCTATTACAAAATCGGCCATTTTAACCTTCTCCTCTAATGGCATTTGGGAGTTTATCCTCTTTTCAGCGTCCCCTCTGCTCAATCCATCCCTCTCCATCAGCCTTTTCATCTGTGTTTCTCTGTCTGTATAAACTACAATCAGCCTATCCACCCTCTTCTGCCCCCCTGCTTCAATCAGAAGCGCTGCATCTATAACTGCAATGCCGTCAGGGTTTGACCGCTTATAATCTTCAATCCTTTTGTCCTCCTCCTCTATTACCCTCGGATGGACTATCTCCTCCAATCTCCTTTTCTTGGAAGGGTCATTAAATACAATCTCGCCGAGCTTTTTTCTGTTTATTGTCTCGTTCTCATTTAGAATACCCCTGCCGAAAAAGGCGATTATCTCATCCCGCGCCGGTTTATAAGGCTCTACAACCTCGCGGGCAATCTTATCGGCATCAATGACATAAGCCCCAAGCCCTTTTAATATCCCCGCTACCAAACTCTTTCCTGCAGCTATGCCGCCTGTAAGCCCAAGAAGTAACATAGTTAAATTTTAAATGGAACCGGGATGAAAGTTATAATAAAAATAATTAATGCAATTATGCCAAGCACCTTATCTCCCCTATCAAGTGGTGTTGTCTCATCAATCAACTGTGGATGTCTCAACCCAAGGACAAATACAGCCATAACCCAGAAGAACCACCCCTCCCAGAAAAATCCGAGAGGAAAAAGCATGACGAAGGCAATCCATGACAGGGAGCTATGGAGTCTCTTTGATATTGAATATATTATATGTCCGCCGTCCAGTTGACCCATCGGGAGCAGGTTAAGTGCGGTTACGAACAATCCTATCCAGCCTGCAAATCCTACAGGGTGGAGAAGGATATCCGCTGAATCGTCCGAAACCCCGAGTATTAATTTTGTCAGAAAGGAGAGGAGAAGCGACGAGCCGAGGGATATGCCACCCTCTTTGTGAGAGGGCTCCCTCACTTCAGACATCTCAAGCCCGATAATGATTGCAGGCAATGCTATGACAAAACCTGCAATGGGTCCTGCAATTCCTATTTTCAACAGCGCCCTCCTATCGGGTATTGGAGACTCCATTTTGATGAAGGCGCCGAATGTGCCGATAAACGAGGGGGCGGGTATAAAATACGGCAGGGTTGCACTCACCCCGCTTCTCTTTGAGGCGATGTAATGTCCTATTTCATGGGTGCCGAGTATAAGCAGGAGCGTAAGAGAGAATGGGAGTCCTTTATATATCAGATGCGGCTGGGTTATGGGGTTTATCCCCTCCTGCAGCGCCCCTGCCAGCATTGTGCTTATAAATGTTACGATGAGCAGAAAGAGGTGAAAGAAAGGAAACCTCTTTTTCCTTTCGCCCTCTATTTCAATAAATTCGTTCTGCAAGTCGCGGGTTTCATAATCCTTTTCCATAGTCTTGTCCAAATTATAAAAACTACCACGGATTTATCACGGATGGACACGGATAGATTCAAGAGGCAAGAGGCAAGAGGCAAGATTTTTTCTGGCTTCTTGCTTCTGACTTCTTACTTCTTATCTCCGTGTCCATCCGTCCAATCCGTGTCATCTGTGTTCTATCAGGTTTTTGTCCTGCAATTACTTCTTTACCCTTATACCCATCCTCAAAAAGAAAGAAATTACTGCTATTGCACACCTTCCCTCCATCCCATCCCACCAGCCGCATCTATCCGCCAGACATTCCTGCGGTTTTTTATTATGGTCCGGTGGGAGAATAGGACATATCTTTTTCTCAGGCATAATGAATCCCTCCTAAAAAAATCCCATTCCTCGTTAACACCATTAAAAAGAATCGCTCATAGATATCTGTCCTTGTTTAAATGTTATCGTGGTGGGGGTTCTCCCCTAAATACTCTTAAAAAGATAACAAATTGATATATTAATTACCACAAAAAACTATTGTGAACATGGTAAAATGTCTTTTATGTCAGACAATAAAGATACCTTCGTCCGCGAGATGTTCTCTAATATAGCCCACCGCTACGACTTTTTAAACAGACTATTAAGTTTGAGGAGGGATGTATATTGGAGACGATTTGCCGTAAAGGAGCTTTTAAAACAGGAAGGGAGTCTGTTTTTAGATGTGGCGACAGGGACAGGGGATTGTGCGATAGAAATTGTAAAAACAGGAGGGGAGGGTAAAAGGGTTGTTGGAGTGGATTTCAGCGAGGAGATGACCTATCAGGGGAGAAAAAAAATCGGGCGGGAGGGGCTTTCCGAAAACATAAGCCTTTTACAAACAAATGCCATGGGACTGCCCTTCGATGACAATTACTTTGACGGAGCTATTTCCGCCTTCGGGGTAAGGAATTTCT
>JACQEW010000003.1 GCA_016200365.1 Nitrospinota bacterium | reverse complement strand
GAGCAAAGGGGTAAAAAACGATGCTGTAGTATTTACAGCCTCCGATTTAAAAAAGAAGATAGACGAGATTACCCTTCAATATCATCAACCCGTTCTGTTGGAGGAATATCTTGAGGGAATGGAATTTACCGTATCGCTTATGGGAAACAATGGAGATATGAGGGTTCTCCCGATTGTAGAGATAAAATTCGACAGCCTGCCTAAAGATATCAACCCGATATATTCTTACGAAGCAAAATGGATATGGGACAGGGCAGATACCCCCCTCGATATATTTCAATGTCCTGCCGATATTGACGACGGGCTGAATGATAAAATAGAGAAGATCACCCTGAAGGCTTATAAATCGCTCGGATGCAGGGATTGGTGCAGGATAGATGTAAGGCTCGATTCAAAGGGTAATCCTCATATACTTGAGCTTAATCCCCTGCCGGGAATTCTGCCGAGACCCGAAGACAACTCATGTTTTCCAAAGGCGGCAAGGACAGCAGGGATGAGTTATAATGAGATGATATTGAATGTGCTGAATATTGCGAGGAAGAGGTATGGAATATAAACCAGATCACCAGTGCACCAGTCACCAGGACACCAGTAAAAAATATCTTTCTGGTGCTCTGGTGCTCTGGTGGCTGGTGACCTTTATTTGATGGGAGGTTAAAATGAACAAAGGTGATTTAGTTGTAGCAATGGCAGAGGCAGGAGAGATTTCAAAGGCAGCAGCAGAAAGGGCATTAGATTGTTTTATGTCAAAGGTTGCAAATTCTCTCTCAAATGGGGAGAGTGTTACCCTTGCTGGATTTGGGACATTCTCCGTATCCAGCAGGGCGGGGAGGAAGGGGAGAAATCCATTGACCGGCGAATCAATCGTCATACCGGCAAAGAGGGTTCCGAAATTTAAACCCGGCAGGGAGCTGAAAAATACCGTCCTCTCAGCCGGGGCAGCCGCATCCGGACCTGTTACATCAGGCGCTATTACCGGCGGCGCAGCATCAGGAACAATAACTACATAAAAAGTGTAAGTGTAAGTAAATAAAAAGTGCAAGTGGAAGTGAAAGTGAAAACCTTACACTTACACTTGCACTTACACTTAAATTGATGGAACTAATCGTTACTAAAAGAAAGTCCTTTTATCCAAAGATACTGAGAAATATTTATATTTCGACAAATGATAAAAACAAAAATATAAAATATCGCTGTATCCTCGTAGACCTGTCTGACGGAGGTATAAGCCTGAAGATAGAAAAACCTACAGTTGAGAGGATTATCCTCGATGGATACTTCCAGTTTTCTATAGGTCAAACGGCATTTATGAGAACCTTCCTGCTTGGATATGACGGTCCTCCATTTGAGGTAGAGGGAGAGATTCGCTGGGCAAGGAAAGAGAAAGACGGAAGCTATTTTTTGGGATTCCAGTTTTTTAAGGTGAAGAAACAGGCAGAGAGGCTGCTGGATGCCGCTTTGAAAGATTCATAATGAACAAAAACCTGATTAGGTTTTATAATTTCCTTGTAAACATCTATAACGAAAGGAGGTGTGGAGGATGAAAAAAATAACTACAGCATTATTGGTACTATCCTTTATTTCAATCCCGCTATTTTCAGGCTGCCAGTCGAAGCAGCTCCAGGAGGAAAACGCTGTTTTGAAGGGTCAGGTGGATACTCTGAATGCCGAGAGGGCTACCCTGTCCGAGAAGGTAAAAAATCTTACCACTGAAAATTCGGCATTAAAGTCTCAGGTGGAAGGTTTGACTAAGGATAGAGAGGAGCTGACTGCTAAGGCAGCAGACCTTGAAAAGCAGTTGGCAGAAGCAAAGACGCCAAAGGGAAAGAAAAAATAACGACCTGCCCCGCACCGCAGCTCAAGGTGCGGGGTTTTATTTTTTTTGCTGCGTAAACTATTTATTGACAATTGTAAAGCATTTGTATATACATTAATTATGGTTATCAGCGCTGCGAATTTAATAATTGTTACTATCGAGCCTATGTTTTCGATAGGAATCTATCTCGAAGAGCCGCCCTAAAAGCGAAGAGTTAAGAGTTAAAAGTTAAGAGTTAAGAGTTTAAAAATGGAAACTAAAATTTAAAGGAGGATATTTAAAAGTATGAATAAGACGATTAAAATATTTGCAGGTAGTTTTTTAGTTGTTTTTTTCTTTATAGCAGGCTGTGCAAAACCGCCGACCGAGGATATTGATGCCGCAAAAAGCTCCGTTGAAGCTGCAAAGTTGGCAGGCGCCGAAAAATACCTGATGGATAATGCAAAAAAGGTGAATGGCGAGCTCTCCGCTGCAATGGATGAGGTGAAGGTGCAGGACGGCAAGTTTCCTCTCTTCAGGAAATATGATAAGGCGAAGGAGATGCTTGCATCAGTAAAGGGCAATGCAGAAAGGCTGAAGGCGGATACTGCTGTAAAGAAAGAAGAGGTTAAGAAAAATGCCGTGGCTGCAATGGATGAGGCAAAGGGTGCAGTCGGCAGTGCAAAGGCAATGCTGGAAAAGGCGCCTCAAGGTAAAGAGACAAAGGCGGATATCGAGGCAATGACAGGTGATATAAAGGGCTTGGAAGATTCGCTGCCCGATGTCCAAAAGGCGATTGACGGTGAAAACTACGATGATGCTGCCGGCAAGTCAAAGTCCATAAAAGAGAAGGCAGATGCAGTTTCAAGCCAGGTTCAACAGGCAATAGAGAAGATTGAAGCGGCAAAGAAGGCAAAAGCAGAGAAGGGTAAGAAGAAGGGTAAGAAGTAATATTGCAATATGATTAAGGAGAAAGGGAGAGCGGGGAGAAATGATTCACCACAAAGGCACAAAGAACACAAAGTTTTTAACTGTTTTAAAGGAAAAGGATTCTTTGTGACCTTTGTGTCTTTGTGGTTAAAATATTCTCCGCCTTCCTGTTTCTCCTTAATCTTTTTTTGCTTCATTTTTTTTTCCGCATGCAGCCAGCCTCCCCCTCCTGCAACAAAACTTATAGAGAATATTGACTTTGAGCTTCATAAGGGCGATGCTGAAAAGTATATCCCTATCGAGTATAATAATTTCAGGAAAGAATTAAGGACAATTAGGGATAGGATTATACAGGAGGAATCGAAATTTTCTCCATTCAGAGACTACGAGCCGATCCTGAAAAATATAGGAGATATTGAAAAGGAAGGGATGGGGCTTATCAAGATTATCCAAAAAAAGAGTGCAGAAAAAAAAGAAAAAATCGCAGAGAATTTAAAGAATTTAGAAGATAAGGCGAGGATTATAGACGAATTAACATTAAAAATACATGCAGGAAGCTATGCACGGAAAAAACTCACCCTTGGGAGCCTTGCAATAAAAGAGGCAAAAATATCCCTTGAGAATAACAGGTATGATTCAGCCGGGGAAAAGATAGAGACTGCCTCCGCATATTTGAGTGATGCGGAAAAGTCGGTGATTCCGCTGTTAAAACGGTATTCGCACAATGACCTGATAGAAAGGTGGAAGAAATCTGTGCGGGATACTATCGAAGAGGCGAAGAAAAGAAAGACCGCCGCAATAATAGTCAATAAAGCAGAGCGGATACTTAAATTATACAAGGACGGCAAGTCCCTGATGAGCTTTAATATAGGAATTGGCAAGAACGGATACAGGGATAAGCTGTTTTCGGGAGACAGGGCAACGCCCGAGGGAAGATACAGGGTTATTAAAAAATCAGGGGCGGGAGAGAGCAAATACCACAAGGCACTTCTTTTAGATTACCCGAATCATGAGGACAGGAGGGAATTTTTAAAGGCAAAGAAGACCGGGCTTATATCTAAAAATGCAAAAATAGGAGGACTTATCGAGATTCACGGCGGAGGAAAGGACAGCACCACCTACGGATGCATCTCTCTTGAAAATCATGAGATGGATGCACTCTTTGAAAGGGCTGCTGTCGGAACGGCTGTAACTATAGTCGGAGCTACAAGCCTTGAAAACGAGCTTTCCCATGGGCTTGTCGAGCTTAAAAAAAATCATGATCGAAAATAATAAGGAACAAAAACTTAATTTCACCGCAGAGACGCAGAGGCACAGAGAAAAATATAAAGATTTTAAAAAGGTTTTAATATCTCTGCGTCTCCGCGCCTCTGCGGTTTATAATTTCCCTGTCAACAAAAAATCAAAATTGATTGTTGCCGGTATTTTTATCCTTCTCATCCTTTTTTTTGCCATAAATAACCTGCCCTTTCCTATACGGGAAAATCGGAATACTGCCGTCCTTAAAACTGAAGATACCGGTAATATAAAAAAGGCAGGAAAAGAGCTGAGTAAAAGGAACAGAAAGATAAAAAATACACTCGCCGGTCTTCTCCCGAAGGGAAACTATATTATAATAGATACTGCAAAAAATATCATTTATCTTAAAAACAGCGATAGGATTTTACACCAGGCGATAATATCTACAGGGAGCGGCAAACTCCTCATAGACCCCTTCAATCAGGAGAGGAAATGGATATTCGACACACCGCGGGGTGAATTTAAAATTAAGAGCAAGGTAATCGAGCCTGTATGGGTAAAGCCTGATTGGGCGTTCATCGAGGAAGGAGAAGATATACCTAAGAATTATAATGACAGGATGGAGCCGGGTGTTTTGGGTGACTACGCCCTCGGAATCGGCAACGGCTATTTCATTCACGGAACGCTCTACACCCGGCTGCTCGGCAAACCGGTCACCCACGGGTGTATTCGTGTGGGTGACAGCGATTTAAAGATTATCTACAAGGCTGCCCGTATAGGGACGAAGGTGTATATTTTTTAAATTATAAAACCCAAGGAGAAACGGAGAGTTGAGGAGAAATGGAGAAAAATTCTTTAAAATTATTTTTAAAAAGATTTATATTCTCCATTTCTCCCATTTCTCCTTTTCTCCTTAATCTTTTTCTTTTATTCTTTACATTTCCATATTATAGCAGTGTCCTGGCAGGCGATGACGATATTCAGAAAATCCATAAACTCAAACAAGAGAACTCTCGCCTGGAATTGGAATTAAAGGCTGCAGTCAAACCGTCTATCTACGCAGCGCTGGATATTGAAGCGAAAAAAATATACCTCAAGATAAAAGGGGTTGTAGTGAAGGAGTTTAATATTGCCGGGATAGAGACCATTGGAAGCGGTTATTTTAACGGGTATTACAGCATGGTTAAGAGAAAGGCTGTATTCCCTCCGAGGAGGATAGAGATAAAACCGCAGCAAAATAAAGAGAGGGGGAATGCCGCAGGCAGCGCCAATGAGCCGGCTCAACAACCAGATACATTCGATATTGAAGACATGCCTTCGGACTACACACTCATCTTCAATGAAGGGCTTTCCATATCCGTAAGCCCTCGATTTAAAGGCGGATTTTTTATGTCTGTCTTAAACCAAACAATCAGGGGCTTAAGATATATCTGGAACTCATCATGCAGGATATGGAATTATTTTAAAGATACCCCTTTCATAAAAATACAAATCGTGATGGACAGGGATGATGCCCGCGCCCTTTACTGGTCGCTCCCGGATAATGCAGATTTCATTGTTATTGACTCCAAATAGTTATAGAGATAGAATTTACCAGTATGAAAAAAGGTATTCAGAAGAAGGTTGTTATATTTATATTATTGGTGGGCATCTTCCCTCTCATAGCAGGCATAACCCTCACCTACTTCTATGGAATGATCTCGCTCAAAAACTCTATAGGGACGAACTTCAAGGAGCTTGCCAGAGAGACTGCAAAAGGGATAGACCTCATGCTGAATAAGGAGATAGATGAGCTGGCGGCATTGTTTTCATCATCGGAGGTAAAAAAATTATTGAATAATCCCCCCGGACCCCCTTTGGTAAAGGGGGGTGAGGAGGGGTTTTCAAAGGAGTATCTTAACAGTATTACATCCGAAAATTTAAGAAGCTATGCCAAATATCGCTCGAATGAATATTACAACATACTTCTTACCGATATAAAGGGAAGGGTCGTTTTATCTTCAACAGAGGTTGAAAACCTGTATCGAGGCGATGAAAAATGGTGGAAGGAGGCATACAATGGTGGAAAAGGGAGGAGATATATCAGCGATTTCTACCAGGGCAAAGATAAGAACCGCTATCTCCTCGATATTGCCATTCCTGTTGTAGGCGAGAATGAAAGGGTTATAGGAATAGCAAAGTTTAGTCTCTTTATTGATGATTTTTTTAATGTAATACTTGATGTAAAGGTCGGCGAGACAGGACATGCAAACCTTATAAATTCGGACGGAACTATCATTGCCTGCCCCAATTTTCCACCCCAAACCCACAACATAACCCCTGATCTGCTGATGAAAATCATGAAACCGGAGACAGGCTGGGCTATAGCAGAAGATGATGCCCACGGCGGTAAAGGGGCTATAATCGGGTTTTCACCTATAGGTTATACATTTCAATTAGGAAGTGCAAGTTTCGGCGGAAAGAAATGGTATGTTTTTATAAGACAGAATCCGGAAGAGACATTCGCACCAATTTATGACCTCTTATTTAAAATATCCTTTATAGGATTTATCCTTATAATCAGCCTTTCCATTGTCGGTATGTGGGCTGCAAGAAAGATGGTAAAACCGATTTATCTGCTTCAGGAAGGGGTGGGATTAATCGGCCAGGGAAATCTGGATCACAGATTGGACATCAGGACTGGAGATGAAATCGAACAGTTGTCAGAAGGGTTTAATCAGATGGCGGAAAAACTGAAGTGTTATACCGAACACCTTGAAGATATAGTAAAATACAGAACTGTGGAGCTAAAGGAGACAACAGATTACCTCAATAATATTATGGAGACTGCGGATGATATTATCTGCACCCTCGACATGAATGGAAATTTTACCTTCCTGAATAAAAAGATTACAGAGCTTGGGTTTAAAAGGGAAGATATTATCGGTAATCCTCTATGCTCGATACTTGCAGAGCCCGATGAGTGTGACGACCTGCTGACGACTTTACAGGACGGGATGAAAAGGAGTGTCGAGGCGGGCATAAAGGAAAAGGACGGAAAGATAAAAAATTTCCTTATTAACACATCTCCTTTGAATGGCGGCAATGGAAAAATTACCGGGATGCTGTGTATTGCAAGGGATACAACCGAGCAGAGGAGATTCGAGTTTCAGCTTATAGAGGCGGAAAGGCTGGCGGCGATGGGGCAGCTTTCAGTAAGTATCGCCCACGATATAAGAAATCCTCTCTCCTCCGTTAAGATGACGATACAGGAATTCTGCAAAAGGGATAATTTATCCGCCAATGATAGAAAGAGATTCAATCTGGCAAGGGAAGGCGTGGAATTGATAGAGAAGATTTTAAAGGGGGTATTGGACTATGCAAAGCCGTCGAGCCTTAAAGCCGGACCTTCCTGCAATATAAATTCGGTAATAAAAAATTCTCTCAAATTGGTGAAGCATCATATCGAATGTAAAAAGATTCATGTAATAAAGGAGTTAGACTGGGATTTACCAGCCATACATTGCTCCATGCACTGCGATTCGGTAAAACTCAGCCAGGCACTGCTGAATATATACTTAAATTCCATACAATCTATGGAGTCCAATGGAATGCTGAGAATCAAGACATCCCTAATCCCCCCTTCCCCCCCTTTGACCTCCCCTCAATCCCCTCATTTAGAAGGAGGGGAACGGGGAGGGCTAAAGGGGGGCATAGGGGGGATTAATGGCGGAGAAAAAATAAAGATAGAGATAAGCGATACAGGATGCGGCATCAGGACAGAAAATTTAAAACATATATTCGTCCCGTTTTTTACTACAAAATCCGATGGAATAGGCATCGGGCTCACAAATGTAAAAAGGGTGATCGAAGAGCATAAGGGGAGTATAGATGTAAGCAGTGAGGTTGGAAAGGGAACCGCTTTTACAATACTGCTCCCTGTGAAAAGCAATTATAGTGAAGGCTAAATAACTTGTAGGGCAAGCCTTCAGCCCCTGATAGATTCAATCAGGGGTTATTTGCAGGGCTAAAGCCCTGCCCTACATCAAGTTATTTATTGCCGTTAGTATAGTGATGAGCAATGAGCAACGAGTAAAGAAACTCATTGCCCATTGCCCATTGCTCATTGCTCGTTGCTCATAATTATGAAGACCATACTTATTATTGATGATGACAGGCTTGTAAGGGAATCTCTCAATATCCATTTGCAGGAGGTTGGATTTAGAGTAATACCAGCCGACAGAGGCGATGAGGGACTTAAAAAATTCAAAGAAGAACCGTCGGATATAATAATACTGGACATAAGACTTCCCGATACGGACGGATTGACAATACTGAGGAGTATAAGGGAGAGCAATCAAAATATACCTGTAATAATAATAACAGCCTTCTCGGATATGCACACTACAATTCATGCAATGAAGATAGGGGCGGATGAATATATCCATAAGCCTATTGATATTGACGAGCTTGACCTCATTATTAAGAGAATAATAAAAAAGCAGGAGTCAAACAGGAGATTGGAGGGGCTTGTTACGGAGGTGTCGAGGGAGTATCAAATAGGTAATATAATAGGCAGGAGCCCTGAGATGCTGGAGATATTCAAAACAATTGGCATTGTATCGGAGAGCAAAACCACAGTTCTTATTCAGGGGGAGAGCGGGACAGGCAAGGAGCTTATTGCGAGGGCAATACATTATAACAGCGACGATAAATCAGCCCCATTTATTCCTGTGAACTGCTCGGCATTAGTGGAGACCCTGCTTGAAAGCGAGCTCTTCGGTCATGAGAAGGGTGCATTTACAGGAGCTTTATATAGAAGAGAGGGTAAATTTGAATTGGCAGACGGAGGGACTATTTTTCTCGACGAAATCGGGGATATGTCGCAGAATCTACAGACAAAACTTCTCAGGGTTCTTCAGGAGAAGGAGTTTGAAAGGGTTGGAGGCAGGGAAAAGGTAAAGGTTGATGTCCGGGTAATTACCGCTACGAATAGAACCCTTTCCGAAATGGTAAAGGAGGGAAAATTCAGGGAAGACCTATATTACCGTATCAAGGTTGTTACCATAGATGTCCCTCCCTTAAGAGAGAGAAAAGAGGATATTCCCCTTCTGGCAGCCTATCTGTTGAATAAAATAAACCTCGAGCTTCATAAAAATGTCCGAAAAGTCCCCGAAGATGTAATGAATATTTTTTGCAATTATTCATGGAAAGGCAATGTAAGGGAATTGGAGAATGTCATTACAAGGGCAGTAGTGCTTTGTAGGGGAGAGGTTCTTTTAAAAGAATATCTGACAGATTTCCCATCGCCTGATTTTATAGAAAAAAAGAGAGAGGTAGAGCTAAAATCCATTAAAGAGACTGAAAAAGAGCTTATAGAGACAGCCCTTCGCCACACTAACTGGAATAAAGGTAAGACATGCGCCATCCTCGGCATATCCTACCCCACCCTTCAAAAGAAGATATTTGAATACGATATAAAAAAAACCCTATCGTAAAACACCAACTTGAAGCATAGGAATTTCAATGTAGGGCAAGCCTTCAGGCTTGCATGCAGGGCTAAAGCCCTGCCCTACGGTGTGTTGCTGCCGAAGGGAGGCTTTGCTCCTTTAATTTCAATTGGTTCTAAGTTAATCCCAAAAGGACAAATCTTGGTATGAATATTGCTAATATTTATATAAAGTGTTGGTTTTCCAACACCAGCAGGGGTAAACTCCCGATTTCCTATTCACAGGGGGATTGGAATCGGGAGTTTCAATAATCACAGCATATAACTAAAGGGCACTTCCAAAAACTAGTTTTTAAAAAGAAATTTCCGATTTCTCAAATTTTTTTCTTAAAATTTTCGTAAAACCTACGTTCTTACCTACAAAATTAACAAATTGAGTGATAT
>JACQEW010000340.1 GCA_016200365.1 Nitrospinota bacterium | reverse complement strand
GTGATAATTTTCTGTTGCCTCTGTGCCGTGGGTGAACAATGTTCAACTTTTCTTAAAAGGTCATTTCTATGAAAGGGTTTTGAGACATAGTCATTCATCCCTGCTTCGATGCACCGCTCCCTGTCTCCCTTCATGGCATTCGCAGTCATTGCAATTATGGGTATATCATGGTTTCGCACTTCTGACCCATGGCTGCGGATAGTCTTTGTCGCCTCAAATCCATCCATCTCCGGCATCTGGCAGTCCATGAGCACAAGGTCAAAGTCCTCTCTCTCCAAAATCTCGATTGCCTCCTTACCGTTATTCGCTATCGTTATCTTATGTCCTCTAATGGATAACAGCTCAACAGCCAGCCTCTGGTTTACGATATTGTCTTCGACAAGGAGAATTCTGAGTCCGGCTATCTGCGGGTCTTCCTGAGACAGGGGTTCCTGGGGTGCAGCCGATTTTATAATCATACCCGGAGAGAATCTTGCCGTAAAATGGAAGGTGCTCCCTTTTCCAATCTCGCTCTCTACCCATATCTCCCCTCCCATCATCCTCACAAGCTCTTTTGAAATGCTTAACCCCAATCCCGTCCCTCCATATTTCCGCGTCGTTGAGCCGTCTGCCTTGGTAAAGCTTTCAAATATTCCATTTCTCTTATCCTCGGGGATACCAATACCTGTATCTTTGACAGAACAGTTAAGAGTTATGAGTGAAGATTTAAGAGTTGAAGATGATTTTTCTTCTTTAATTTTCAATTCTTCATTCTTAATTCTTAATTCTATTCCCCCCTTCTCTGTAAATTTAATCGCATTTCCAACGAGGTTTACTATTATCTGCCTTAATCTTCCTGGGTCGCCTTTAAGCTCCACCGAGACATCCGGGTCAATATGACTGAAGAATGCAAGACATTTCTTCTTTGCATGAACCAGCATTGTGCTGACAACACTCTCCATGACGACACGAAGGTCAAAGTCAATATCTTCAAGCTCCAATTTTCCTGCCTCCACTTTTGAAAGGTCGAGGATGTCGTTGAGGAGATTGAGCAGGGCTTCAGCGGATGTCTTGACTGTCTCAAGGTATTCCTTCTGTCGGGGGGTGAGTCCGCTATCGAGTGCAAGCCCTGTCATTCCGATGATTGCATTCATGGGCGTCCTTATCTCATGGCTCATGTTTGCCAGGAACTCACTCTTATATTTATTCGCCCTTTCTGCCTCTTCTTTTGCAGCCAGCATTTCGCTGTTGCGCTTTTCCAGTTCGGCGGTGCGCTCCTGTATCTTGTTCTGGAGAAGTATGTTTGTTTCAAAAAGAGAGAAGGAACTGCCTGCCGAATCTATACTGCGCTCAACCCGGCTCATCAGGGCGCGGTTTATTTTGTGCTGTGCCTGCAGTTCCTCGCTCAGCCTCGTTATTTCGGCTTTAAGGTATTCTTCGTTCATAGTTATGCGCCTATGGCAACCCCGGTTAATGTCTGGTTTACATGAACGGAGTTGAACTGCTCTCCGTATGTGTGGAAGCCTATGACATTATTTTCGGACATTATTTTAGCAGCTTGTGCGGTGAGCCCTTTTTCGATCAGCTCAAGACGTCGTAGTATACATTCGCAGCCGATGATAAGCTGCGGCGTGCCTATGCTCTTTTTGATGTCCTCGATAGTGTCGGTAAGGTTCTCTATGATGTCAACCCCTTTGGCGAGAGTGAGGACAAGCCCTTCATCAATGGCGCAATAAAAAGTGAGGGAGCCGTCCTCGTTGACCTTTTGTATGGAACGTACATAATATTCGCCGCCGATTTTCAGCATTACCGGATTCTCGGAGAAAATCATAGAACTTAGCTTATCGGTGGAAATACCCACAAACCGGGCATATTCCTGCGCCGCCGGTTTCCCGTTTATTTCAGTAACTATCCGTTTTTCCGGTATGGCGCCGGTTATTACTATTTTGCTTTCGTTGTCTGGAATGAAGTGCTGGGTTTTGAAGGTCTTGAAGGGGAGGGATGTGCAAAAAACCGAAAAAACCGCTGCCCCCGGTCTGAATGCACCGTCATAATAAACGAAAGTTTCCTTAAATTTAAGGTTATCCCCTGCCGACCCTCCTATGATAGGCATATTTCCAATTGAGCCGGAAAGGTAGGCAACCACCGTCTCTTCTTTTACGGAAAGCCCGTCTATGAGAAGAAATCCGAAACAAGAGGACTTGCCTGAACCCCCGGTTTTTTCGGCAACAACCGCCTTTACCTCCTTTGAAAGTCTTTCGGCGGTTTGCATATCAAAGCCCTGCAAATCGGAAATGAGGAAGGTTTTTACGGAAAGCTCAGGGCTCGAGATGCTTACACCGGAAATGGTTCCTTCGGGGTATCCAAGCGGGGATATCTCTCCTGCAGTAGTGCAGCCAATTACAGGGCAGTTAAATGCCGACTTTATCGCCGGCCCGAGCGAATTCAGATCATAGTTTGTCGAGCAGAATAATAGTATCCCGGATATTCCGGGCTGTTCTATCATGCCTTTGAGCTCATGGAGAGCCGCTGTGGAATCCTCCTTTTGACTGAATCCTTTTTTTACCGAGATCCTTTCATGGTTAGACATAACCCCCTATTTCTTTTGATACGGGTATAAGTTTAGTTCATTAAAAAAAGAGCAGTCTTTATTGGCCTGAAAATATTTTAGATTGCCCTCCCTTGCCGATGAGAGAATTCCGATTTTCTCGAGGTTTGATAATTCACGACTCAGGTTGGTAGAGTCTTCTTTAAGAATAGCTGCAAGCTGGCGAACAAAGAAACTTTCATCACAGTGCATATAAAGCCATGACAATACTCTTGCCCTAATCCTTGAGCCGAATATCCTTTCTATCGCTTGTTTCATGGCTGTAGTAAAATTTACTGCAATTGCAGTTAATATTACTGCATTAGGCTGCTTCTGTCAAATTATATTAACCTTCTTTTAAAATATTCAGCCTGCATATATTTCAGTGCGCCTCGTTCCAGTTTTTGCCTGTATGGATTTCAGCCACGATTGGAACGGACAGCTTCATTACACCCTCCATCTCCTCCTTCACCAATTTCTCGATTGATTCGATCTCACCCTCCGGCGCTTCAAAGACCAGCTCATCATGGACCTGAATAATCATTTTTGCCTTTCGACCCTCAGCTTTAAGCCTCCGGTGTATATTTATCATAGCCGCTTTTATCATATCAGCGGCAGAGCCTTGAATAACGGTATTAACGGCTGTCCTTTCTCCAAATTCCCTGGTCTGTCTGCTGCTGCTCTTTAAATCCGGCAGATACCTCCGCCTCCGGAGGATGGTGGTTACATACCCTTTTTCATAAGCCTCTTTCAGATTCCTTTCGATATACTCTTTAACCCCTTTGTATCGGATGAAGTAATTATCAATAAATCCCTTTGCAGACTCGGTTGAAATGCCTAAATCCTTTGACAACCCGAAAGGGCTTATCCCGTAGATAATGCCGAAGTTGACCGCCTTTGCCATCCTTCTCATTTCCTGCGTTATCGTTCCCGGCATTACGCCAAAGACCTCGCAGGCTGTCCTCTCATGTATATCCTCACCTTTCTTAAAGGCATCAATCAGAACCTCATCCTGAGATATATGGGCAAGTATTCTTAATTCTATCTGTGAATAATCGGCAGAGAGCAGCATGCAGCCATTTTCAGGGATAAATGCCTTTCTTATCTCCCTTCCAAGCTCTGTCCTTATGGGTATGTTCTGAAGGTT
>JACQEW010000370.1 GCA_016200365.1 Nitrospinota bacterium | reverse complement strand
CTTTAGATAATAAACCTCGAACACGCTCAATTGATTCGTGAATGTTTATGTTCTCGATAATCATCAAGAATATTGTTTCTCATCTATATTGAAATGTCTAGAATTTTCTTATGCTATATCAGATGTTCGCTGAATAGTTACGAAAAAAGTATCTTTTTGACTGAGGGGAAAAGCGGACAGGATACTATTGAAGAAAAGGAGGTTCAAAATATAGATGCCGAGTTATTGCGAACTCTGCCTATGGATTATGCTGCTTATGGGATTCAGGAATTGGGGAAGGTAGGGGTTGTAAACTGTTATCCCTTTTATAACCCTGATAAGCCCGGACAGACATTATTTAAAATTCAGAAGTATCAAAAAGAGGAGAATGAAAAAACAAAATATAAGGGGTTAAATCTGGAGGAAGCGGGGTATTGATTTTTAAAAAAATAGCTTAACAAATGTCTGACATTGGTATATATTCATTAGCATGATAAAAAAGAGACAGAAAAAAGATGTAAGAGTAACAATCAGGCTGACTTCTGAACAGGAAAAAATGGCAAGGGAAATTGCCGAACACAAAGGTCTCAGCGTTAGCACTTACATAAGAATGGTCGTCGTTGAGGAAATCAAAAGACATGCTAAAGGCTCTTATACTGGAGATTACTGAAGGGGTAAAGGGGGCTTTATTTTATGAAGAAAGAGATGAAAGATTGATTAAAATTGATATGTATCAAAGGTCATCTGTTGCTGAGAAATGGGATGTTGTTGATGACCCTGGATGGGATAGGTTTGAAAAAAAGTTTAGATTGAAAAATACAAACTTCTGCTTATAGATTTTTCCAGTAAAATAAATGGAAATTAGAGAAAGATATTTAATACATTAAAGATGAGACATCCACATGATAAACATATAGAAAGGGCATGGATGCATTCACGAGAGGGGTATCTTCTCTGTCAGTCTGACGAAAGTATCAGACAAAAAGCCCTTCAATATATCTCTGAGAGTATAGATACTCCACAGTTTAAAATATGGCAGGAAACTATAAAGGGAGGTTATCAGAATCACTGCGAATACCTTAAAAATACAGAATCCTTCTTTGATTTATCACAGGAAGAACAGGACTTCTGGCAGATAGTACAGAGTCATCCTTTTGCAGTAATATTTGCAGATAGGGAGTATGAGAAAGAGATGTAGGAATTTTTACTTTTGTTTTGTTACTTTGATTCGTTACTTTAAGCAGTGTTACTTGATGAAGTGTTACTTAAAAGGGTTTTTGACTTTTACAGTTTGAGTTACTTATGAGAAATATAATGAACTTATATTATAGGTCTTCCTATCCTGACGACCCTGTAGAGTTGTGTAAAAGGGTTTTGAGCGAAGATTTAGAAGATTTTGACAAAACTAAACAGGATATTTTTATTTTTACAATTGCCCTTAATGCAGAGTTTATTGATGGAAAAAAGATTGAGAACTCACTCGATGAATCACTCAAACCTGAATTTATAGAGGTCTATAATATGGCTTATCTTGTGCTTAAGGTGTGGAAGACATTCATTAAAAGTATACTTGGTAAGGAGCTAAAGCTGCCAAATCTGTATCTATCTCTAAATGATTTAAAAAAATATGGAGAGCATCATTTATATAAATTTGCTCTTGGAAAAAACAATATAAGGAGATTTGAGCATAAATGGAGAGAAACGGTCTATCACCTATCAAGCTGGAAGATGCAATCCGTGATTTAGCAGATGCCTTTAAGGGGCGAAAGGTTAAATTTATTTTTGTTGGAGCTTTAGCCGTAAAGGCATACGGACATGATAATAGAGTTACCTATGATATTGATGCAGAAGTAGTGATGGAAAATAAGGAAGATTATAATCTTATGGAAAAATTTATTGAAGACTATATGATCCGTAAAGGGATACCTGCTCATTTAACTGACAATGTATCAAGATGGGGGATGATAGATATACCATCTGGTTACCGAGATAGAACAAAGTTATTTAAAAAGATTAAGGATATTGAATTTCATTTGTTATCACCAGTTGATCTGGTTATTTCAAAATTACGTGCCTTCAGGGATAAGGATATTGAGGATTCAAAGTATCTTGTAAGAAAGTTTAATATCTCTATTGATGAGATTAAAAAAGCGGCTGAAAAGGCTATTGAAACTTCACCGCGATCATTAGAGCTTGGAAACTTTAAAAGAAATCTAAATTTTTTCTTTGATGAATTAAGACTTGAAATTGAAAACAAGGTTCAACTTGATGAGCCAGAAATAAAATTATAAATATGGGAAATCTATCTTTCGTATGGGATTATGATTATACCGAAGATGATATTCAAAATATCTTAGAGGGTGAGAATTCTTATATGAAGGCATGGGCTGTGGGAAGAATTATTGAATATGGAACATGGAAGGATATTAAAAAATATATTAACCCAGAAGATGTCCTTTTAAATCTTTCTGATATTGAGAGGTATGGACTGTCTGCTCCTGATACAATAAGCTTATGGAGGTCTCTTTTAAAGGATTGGGGCTATTATGGATAAGAATAAAATACTGACACCGCTTCAGGAGAATTTCCTTGCCCTCTTTTTTAAAGAAAGCGGAAGATATGATTTTTATCTGGTAGGTGGCACTGCACTATCGGCATTTTATCTTGAACATCGATTATCCGACGATATCGATCTCTTTAGTGATACACTAAAATTTTTAGAGGATACTACATCCTTACAATATACGATAGATACTATTGCCCAATCCCTTAAGTGTTTTTCGGAAGTCATTGATGAAAGTAAATATCACTGTAGATATAAATTGGTTAAATATGATCAAAGTCTTCGTATTGACCTTGCCTGTGATCCATGTCCAAGGTTAAGACAAATTGAAGTTATAGAGGGTATCCCTGTTATGAGCAAAGATGATATTGCAGCTAATAAGATTAGAACTATATCCAAAAGACAGGATATAAAGGATTTTATAGATTTATATTTCCTCAATAGAAATGGATATACCAATAAAACTATGGTTAAGCTTGCACAGGAGAAGGATCCACAGATTGATAGTTATAAAATTAGAAGAGGATTAAATCGCTTTATCCATGTATATGAAAGACAGGGAGGAACAATAAAGTTTCCTAAAATGCTTGCTGAGTTTGATTCAGGGGATTTTAAAAGATATATTGATGGTTTTTCTAAGGAATTATCTGTGAATCTTCATGAGGAAATTGAACCTGATTTTGAATTGAAATAAAAAATAGGTGGGTTCGTCTTTCGCAGGGACCACCCACCTATTTAGCTGTGTTAAACACAATTTAGGATGTCTATACCCTTTTTGTGTTTAATCGCCTTTTTTATTTATAGCAACTGATTGATATTTCGTCAAGTAAAATTTAAAACTTTTGACTATTCGACAGAGAACAGAAAAAGGAGTTTCTATGCTTACTGGCGTAATTAGTAAAGTAAACGACAAGCCTGTTATGCTTCAGTTGATTGATATTAAGGGAAATGGGAAATTCAATTATGAAACGCTAATAAAGCAGTTTAAAATTATTAGAAGTGGTAGTTCGCATTTGTCTCTCTGGTCTGTGATATAATTATCAAGAGGTGAAAATAATGGATACTATTCGTTTTCTATGGGATTATAACCTGTCAGAGGAAAATGTTATTAATATGCTAAAATCAGGGAACAAATTTGAAAAGGCATGGCTTATCGGAAGAATTATCACCTATGCAGATTGGGATACGATTAAAAGATTATTAAATGGAGCGATTATAGCCAGTGTAATGCCACTCATAGTTGAATATGGCTGGGCAAGAGAAGATGCAATATGGCAGTGGAAAAAATTACTAACAGATTGGGGGTTTAAAATTGAGCAAGATACTCACTTCACTACAGGTTAGGGTTTTAGAAAAGATATATAAGGCGGATAGATATTCTGGGATTGCTAAGGATTTTTTCTTAACTGGCGGTACTGCACTATCGGCATTTTATCTTCACCATCGAGAATCCATAGACCTTGATTTCTTTTCGATGACAGATAAACCGTTTCATTCGCATAGATATTTAGTGAATGTCATGGAACAATTATCAGAGATTTGAATTGGCAGATGATAACGGCAAATTGATAATTGATTTTACCAAAGACACGGCAGATAACATCGAGCCTCTGAATATAATTGATGGTATACGGATAACAGGTATCAGGGATATTGCTGCAAATAAGATTAGAACTATTGCCTCCCGATGTGACGCAAAAGATTTTGTAGATATCTACTTCATGAATCAAATCAGCGGTATAGAACTGGACTCTATGATTGAAAAGGCTATCAAAAAACAACCCTCCTTGAATGTTTATACGATAGATAAGGGATTCAATAGGTTTTTGCATGTATACGAACATAATAGGGCATTTCTAAATTTCCCTAAAGTTGTAGTTCCTTTTAAGATAGAGAATTTTATGGTAAAAATTGAGGAGATGTCAAAACATCTATCAACCCTTTTGCGTGAAGAAATTGAACTCGATAAACCGAAACTGGATTTGAGTTAATGGTGGAAAATCACAACAAATTTATCTTATCATGTGTCTGCTCTATCTTTATATGAGCATAGTGTCTTAAGGTTACATCAATGGATGAATGCCCCGTATATTGGCTTATGAGGGCTATATCTACCCCTCTTTTCCTTAGATGACTTCCAAAGGTTTCTCGTAATACCTGCATATTGAGTCCCATGGTATTAATCCCGGCTATTTTTCCTATTCGTTTTATTTCCCTATTCAGATTGTTTATCCTGGGGGTCCCTTCTTTTGTCTCAAATAACCATCTGTTACCCGGTTTAATTGCTGTAAGAATCTCCCGGAGTTTATTATTGAGCGGTATTTTCCTCTCCTGATGGTCCTTTATAAGATTTTCGGGTTTTGATTGTACATAAACATACCCTTCCTTATTATTTATATCATCGGGTTCGAGATACCTTAATTCTCCAGCTCTTAGTCCAGCATAATACCCTGTAGCAAATAGAGGATAATAACCGGGAGAATGTTCTTTTGCTGCAGCAAGCAACCTGTCTATTTCTTCAAATGAAAGGTCTCTGAATATCTTTTTAGTAGTTTTTTCTATTTGAACTTTTTTTACAAGATTTTCATTTATGTAACCTTCCCTAAGTGCATAATTAAAGATAGCCTTTAATGCTCTCATGTTGCCCTTAGCACCTTCCGGCGCCTCAATCATTCTTGTTTTATAGAATTCCTTCAGATGGTCGAATGTAATATCCTTAATATACTCAACTCCCTTTTTCCCGCAGAAATCAAGAAAATATTTCTCACACCACTCATACCACTCTTTTGTCTTCGTTCTCACCGGTCTATTATCTTTAAACTCTGCGAAGACATCCGTAATCTTTTTTTTAATTATTAGCAGCTTAGAATTATGACGGGATTTTGCCTCGATGAGTTAGTACTCTGCAAGAAGCAGATTGGCCGCGGCTTGAGATGTAACCTTCAACGACTTCCGAAGAAGTTTTTTTCCTTCATAATATCCGACCCAGTAGTACTTACCTCTGCGGTATTTGAATGCCATATTTGAATGCCATGCTTGACTCCAGGATAAAAATAAGGCAAAATTATAAAGATAGAATGTATCATTTAATGATTGTTTAACCCGGTTAAAATTGTAACAATAATGTAAGTGAACATCGGTAAATATCGGGAACTTACGGGAAAATGTCAAGAGAAAAATTTATAAAGATAACAGCAATAAAAACAAAAAAATACATCATAATCAACAGGTTATAATTCAATATGCGCCTGTAGCTCAGTTGGATAGAGCAACGGACTTCTAATCCGTAGGTCGTAGGTTCGAATCCTATCAGGCGCGCCATAATTTTCGGGTTTGGAGAACCTCTTTGATAATAGAAATTGCATGGCTGGTAGGGAGTCTCATAGTAATACTGCTCGGATGCGAGCTCTTTACAAACGGGATTGAGTGGACAGGCAAAAAACTGCAGCTTTCAGAAGGGCTGGTTGGAAGTGTGCTGGCTGCAGTAGGGACTGCCTTACCAGAGACGCTCATACCCATAATTGCGATTATATTTTCAGGTGATGTATCAAGCGTGCAAGTGGGGATCGGCGCTATTGCAGGCGCGCCATTTATGCTTTCCACCCTTGCATTCTTTGTATCGGGTGTTGCAGTTGTTACTTATGCTGTAATGAAAAAGAGGGATTCCGGGTTAAAAATCAACTCAAAGGTTATAACAACCGACCTCCTTTTTTTCCTGATTATATATACTGTTGCAATTGGCGTAAGTTTTTTACACAGCAGGCTTATAAATATAATTGTGGCATGTATGCTTACCCTCTCTTACGGCTACTATCTGTGGCTGACATTACAACATGAGGGGGTAATAAGCCATGAGCTGGAGGCGCTTCATTTTTCAAAAAACAACAGCAAACCACGGCTGAGGATAATTGCTGCCCAGGTTTTTACAGGACTTGCCTTTATTGTTATAGGCGCACATTTTTTTGTAGAGAGTATTATTGATACGGCAAAACTTTTTTCTATATCACCTCTTATTCTATCTCTCCTCCTGACACCTGTTGCCACGGAGCTGCCTGAAAAGATGAACAGCGTCCTCTGGCTGGCTAAAGGAAGGGATACGATGGCAATAGGAAACATAACAGGTGCAATGGTCTTTCAGGGGAGCTTTCCTGTTGCCTTTGGAATGGCATTCACCCCATGGCATATAAGCGAATCAACCCTTGTCAGCGCCCTTTTAGCGATACTATCTTCACTCTATTTTTATATCATGCTGAAGAAGAACGGGGGGCTGCATTTCAGAGACCTTCTTTTAGGCGGCGGCGCTTATGCAGGATTTATCGTATATGTATTTTTTGCCGCATAAATTATAAAATCTTTAGCCACGAATAACACGAATTTACGCTAATTTAACACTAATTTTTAAAAATCTTTTTTAATTCGTGAATATTCGTAATATTCGTGTAATTTGTGGCTAATCATGTTTTGCTCATTTTTTCTTCCCGAAAATCTTAACCAGCACAATACTTACCTCATATAAAATTATTAGCGGAACGGTCATAAGCATCATGGAATAGGCGTCAGGCGTGGGTGTAATGATTGCGGATACAATTGCAATAATAAGGATGGCATACTTTCTATATTTTACCAGCATTGAAGAAGTAACAAGACCGATCCTTCCCAATATGAGCATAATTAGGGGCATCTCAAAGGAGAGCCCGAAAGCCAATATCATACCCCCGCAGAAATTTATATATTTCCCTATGGATATGTAAGGAATCATATCCTCTGTTTCATATCCGATGAGAAATTTTATGCCAAAGGGCAGGACACCCCAATAGCACAGGGCGGCTCCGGAGAGAAAGAGCATAACCCCTCCCACCATAACCGACAGGGTGGTCAATCTCTTTTTAAAGCCGTATTTATCGGATACACTGCTCCATATCTTATAAAATATGAACGGGAAAGAGAAGAACAGCCCTGCAAGGAAGGATATTTTAAGTGTGGCGAAGAACGGCTCCTGCGGGCTGAAATATGCCAATTTATCCCCGATTAATTCCTCGAGATGAAGCTGTATTGCCCGCGAAAAGAAGTATCCGATTACGGAGAATAGAAAAACTACCGATGCAATCTCTATAAACTCCCTTTTGAACCGCTCCAATATTACGATTATGTTATCTATCCGTATATTCATCCTTATTAATCCGCAGATTACGCAGATTTTAAAAATATCTCGCTGGTTCAGGCTTGTAGCCTGAATCAAAACATTAAGGTTCAATCTAAAAGATTGAACCAGCAGAAGGTTTCAAAAAATAATTATCTATATATTCTGTCATATCTTTCAACCTTTTTTCAAGCTCCTGCCTTTTTATTTCCATTACCCCATCGTCTGCATCAGCAGGGACATGGACAGGCTCGCCATACATTACCGCAATCTTAGAGAATGGGCAGGGTATTACGAACCTGTCCCATGTATTTAAGACCTTCTTCCAGTTTGCATTATATGTCATAGGGAGTATAGGTCTCCCTGTCAGCTTTGCAATTTTTACAGCGCCGTCCTGCGCCTCAAAGGCAGGACCCCGCGACCCGTCTGCTATTAGGACAACAGAGCCTCCATCTTTTACTATATGAACAAGATTAAAGAGCGCTGCTGCACCCTTTTTGAAGGTAGACCCCCAGACGATAGAAAAGCCATACAGCTTCAGCAGATTCCCGATAATCTCTCCGTCTTTACTCGGGCTCACAAGGATGTAATATTTATTCTGAAAGCGATAGAGATAGGGGAAATAGAGCATCCTCCCGTGCCAAAATGTATAAATAGGATTTATCCCTCTTTCTAAAAGAGTTTTTTCTATCTCTCTGGCGATTATTACCCTCCGGCAGGTGAGCCCTATTAAAAATATATAAATCGAGCCGAGAAAAGGTATTAGATATTTCATAAGTCGTTTCATGAAACCTAAATATACAAAAATAGAGTAATCCTGTCAAAAAAAAATTTGCTCGATTCAGGGTAAAACATAAAAGGATAGTATGAATTTGAATACATCTGTCATAGATAGAATACACATTTAAAGATGGTAAAGACAGGTAATATTTGTCTTTTTATTATGCTTTCAAAGGCTTATTTATTTATAACTTAATGGGCATATATATTGCAAAAGTTAATGTATGGAGGGTCAAAATGAATCGTTTTAAAAGCTTAGATGGTTTTACGCTTATCGAGGTTTTAATCGCTATCGCTATTTTATCCATTGGTCTGCTTGCCCTGGCAGGTATGTCTACAACTGCAATAAAATTTACCAATTACAGCAAGAACAAGACTACTGCTGTTACGGTGGCGCAGGATAGAATAGAAGAATTAAAAAGACAGGCATTAATATCAGCCCTCGTCAGCAGCACTGCCACGGACACAACCATCAAAAATGATGTGTCCTTTACGAGAACAGCATCTGTTACCGGAGGGGCAAATCAACTAACCAGATTAGAGGTAACCATAACATGGTCAGACTACAAATCGCATACAGCAATACTCGCTACACTTATAAGGCAGTGAATAAACACTGCACTCCATCTTTTACCCTGCAGAGATATAAAGCAAGGTGTGCAGCTTTAAGGTTATTGGGTAAATATGCTGGAGAATCGGGTTTTACGCTTATAGAGCTTATAATAGCAATGTCAATTGGTCTTATTATACTTGTCAGTATTTATAGTCTTTTTACATCACAGCAAAGGGCATACTCAGTTCAGGAGCAAATGGCAGAAATGCAGCAAAATGTGAGGATTGCGATGGATGCCACTGTAAAGAAACTTCAGACAGCCGGCTACGACCCCCAGAGGGCAAAGGTATTCGGGGTTACAGTTTATCAGACAGCATCTCCATATTTTCCGAACAGCGATACCCCGGGGTTTTCTCTTGCTGCCGCTGCCGAGCTTTATTTTACGACAGACAATGATGGAGACGGGGTAATTGACAACAACGGGTATGAGCGATTTGCCTTCAGGATTAATAATGACACGCTGCAAATTGCATCAATCTTGGATACAAATGGAGATATAAGCTCCTGGCGGACTCTTGCGAGAAATATAGAAGGTATGGCGGTTACTTACACATACTCTGACGGAAGCATTAGCAGCGGAACTGCAGATTTACCAAATAACAACGTTTCAGGTAAAAACTTTAAAGATATAAGGGTTGTAACTGTATCCTTAACAGCAAGGACAGGCAAAAAAAATCCGCAATTAAACGATTATAAGAGGATGACCCTTTCATCCGCAGTAATGCTGAGAAATCTTGGTTATTAAACATGTCCCTGCATGCTTTAAGCAGGGAGAGGTGAGTCATGAAAAATTTTACAAAAAATAAATATTCCTCTAAGAAGCCGCTAAAAGAAAACGCCAATAACCGTCTTTCTTTATTACAAGGTTACAGTAGTTGGGGTTTCCCCCTGAATATATTTAATGAAAGCGGTATGGCGCTGATAACAGGACTTTTAATAATGGTTATTCTCATCATAATGGGCGGTGCTGCCATTACATTCACAATCAGGGACCTCAACTATACAAAGAACTATGAGGAAAATATTCAGGCGCTCTACGCAGCAGAGGCTGGGGCTGAAAAGGTATACGATGCATTTATGCAGGGGGATACAAATAATGACGGGGTTGTGAATATCAGCGATACTGCAAATGCAAATAACGACCTTGACAGCAATGGAATAATTGATTTCATGCAGGTCTTTACAAACAAGACAGACATAGCCTCTTCCAGCAATAGAATCGAAGTAAACAGCGGCAATATACGGGCGTATATATGGGTGGACGCTTCAGGTGCGCCTACCGTGATAACCATATATTCCAGAGGGAATCCAGATGGGACAAACAATCAGAGGGAAGTGGCATTAACCATTACCGCAACTGGAAAAAGTATTATTAACGGCGCCCTTAATAATTCAACTTAACTCACTAACTCTTTATGGAGGTGTTTAAAATGAGAAAAGAAATTTTCGGGATTTTATGCATAACAATATTTTGTTTTTTGTCAGTATCAAAGGCATGGGCGGTTGGCTGCAACAGCGGTCAGGGGAAGATAACTCTGGATGCCTCTAAATCCTCCATACAAGGTGGAGGAACAGTCTGGTCGAATAGCCAGTTAGACCATGGACAGAGCGCATCTAAAAGCACCCATGTATCTTTAAAGGGTGACCCTACTACGATTACAAATCAGGCAGGCTCCGATGGTTATCTGGTAGAAACATCTACAGGAAGCCCTAATGAGTTTACTGCTTCAAAAAATACATATACGGGTATGGAGGTTCCTGGTTATGATGGAGGACAAAAACCTTTAAATTATTTTGATCAATCGGAACAGCTTTTCAATTTTGACCGTTACAATGCAGCAGCATCGGCAACAGGGAATAGTCTTACATGGAGTGAATTTGTAACCAGGGTACAAAACAATGAACCGCTCTACGGTATTGTATCCATTACAGCAGATTTCAACAACGGCAGCAGCGACCTGTCGCTTGATACTGGAAGTATTAATATCAAAGGGACGCTGGTTGTAAATGTAATAAATAATCCGAATAACAAAAAGCTGAAGGTTGGTGTCCCGATAAATGTAAACCCTGTTACCAGTCCAACCACAGGCACAACAACTTTGACTTCCACAGATTTTGATACATGGACAACTGCGGCAGCAAACAGGACAAGCGCCTCAGACCCATCGCCGTGGCCCAGTGGATATGGAAGCGCATGGGATGAGGTGAAAACTTATAATAGCGGGGCAAAAGACCCGAGAGGCAGGTCAATTGGCGCTTATACGCCCTTCGGACAGAATGAGGATTTGCCTGCCCTGATGTATACAGGCGGAATCGTGGATATCCATCATGCTGCAAATATTTCCGGGGTTGTTTATACGCCGAATTTCGTCGAGATAGAGCAGAAACAAGGGATTGGTGAAGTTCAATATATAAATGGAGCCGTCGTAGCAGGGGCAGGTATCTTCATCGAGTCTAACAACTGCGGCGGAGGGATTGGTGTGGTCTATGACCCTGATGTTCTGGACAATCTCAATGTCACCCCATCTATCGGGGCATTAAAGAGATTGGCATGGAAGAGGTTAAAATGAAAACCAGACATAAACTTATTGTCATATTATTATTTGCCTTTGCCTGTTCCCTGCCCTTCCATATCGTGTTAATTGCAGGAGAGTTTTACAAATGGACGGGCAGAGACGGGACAGTTCATTTTACGGACAATTATTATTCTATACCTCCCCAATACCGCAAGCAGATAGAAATTAAAAGTATGCCGGACAGGGCTGATAAAAAGGAGGGGATGACTGCTCTGCCTGCTAACTTTAAGAAGCCCGCTGAAGAGGAAAAGTCTCTTCCTGGGGGTGAAAGGATTTTTAATGAGAAGTGTTTGAAGTGCCATTCTTTAAAAGGGGAAAATCAGGATAAGTCCGCCACCCAATTGGTCGGTCTCCTTAACAGAGAAAATTTTAAAGCGAGCGCCCTCCCTGTCTCGGAAGACAGTGTAAGAAAAATAATCAGAGAAGGCGGTTGGGACGAGATGCCTGCCTTCCCCGAATTGACCGACAGAGACATGGATGAATTTATGAAATATCTCATCCCTTTCTTAAAGAGAACCTAATCTATCTTAACTATCTAAGAAATCTGGACAGAATGTTTTTTTACATTGCCTTTGGCACAACAAAAATATATACTTATTTTGGGGTAACTAACAAGGAGGATAATAGATGAAATTAAGTGAAGATATGAAACCTATAAGCTATTTCAAATCACACGTCT
>JACQEW010000357.1 GCA_016200365.1 Nitrospinota bacterium | reverse complement strand
TGCGGCATTAGAATCAAACAGGACTTATGCCCACATGAAACTGTGGAGAAGCACTACGGTGTTAGCGGCTCAAACAGCGTTATAAAAGTAGAAGGTGGAGATTTACCAGATAAAAATTGGATCAAAATGTATAACGTGATTATTCAGGTTAGTAAAATTCTCATTTATTGACCTGTATTTTAAGGTTTGTGCAACAGACTCTGATATGCTTCTCTTTATATTTAAAAGATTTTTATGGGGTATTCCTGTTTTGCTCACAGTGGCGACTTTGACATTTGCCGTCATGCACATCGTTCCCGGCGGTCCCTTTGATAAGGAAAAGAGACTCCCGCCTGAGATAAAGGCGAATGTAGAGGCAAAATATCATCTGGATAAACCGATACATCAGCAATACATTCTCTATCTTTACGGGCTTATCAGGGGCGATCTTGGTCCTTCCTATAAATATCAGGGGAGGGATGTTAAGGATATTATAAAGGATACACTCCCTGTCTCAATCCAACTCGGTATCCTATCCCTTCTTATTTCCATAGCAGTCGGTATAATCGCGGGTGTTATAGCAGGAGTCAGGTCGGATTCTTTCTGGGATAGATTGACTATTTTATTTGCTGCAACCGGTATATCACTCCCAAATTTTATTATCGGCGCACTTTTGATTCTGCTTTTCAGCCATTTTTATAAGATATTCCCTCCTGCACTATGGGAGGGGTGGAGATATGCTATACTCCCATCCATTACCCTCGGGTTCGCACCGGCAGCATATATTGCCCGTCTTACACGTTCCAGCGTAATTGATGTTATAAATACGGATTATATAAGGACGGCAAAAGCAAAGGGGTTAAAGGATAAAAACATTATCTTCAAGCATGTCCTCAAAAATTCCATCATGCCTGTGGTAACAATTTTAGGACCCCTGACCGCTGCCCTTGTAACAGGCTCTTTTGTAGTTGAGTATATATTCTCTATTCCTGGGATGGGGAGATTTTTTATAACCGCTGTTACTAATAGGGATTATCCCCTGATTATGGGAGTTACACTGATTTACACTGTTATCACGGTAGCGGCAAATATAGCCGTTGATATAGCGTACACCTGTTTAGATCCGAGGATACGATATGAATAGACCGGCAATAGCAAGCGGCATATTTTTAATAATTGTTTCAGCATCTGCGCTTCTCGCACCATGGATTGCACCATTCCCCTTTGATTTGCAGAATCCCGATGAGCTGCTTGAGGATCCAGGCATTAAACATATCATGGGAACGGACAGGCTGGGGAGAGACCTCTTTTCGAGGATACTTTACGGGGCGAGAATGTCAATCTCTGTCGGTATATTCACTGCATTTGCTGCACTGATTATAGGGACAATTTACGGTGCAGTATCGGGATACATCGGGGGAAGGACTGACAATTTTATGATGAGGGTTATAGATGTGGTCTACTCCCTTCCCGACCTCCTGATGATAATTCTGATAACTGTGATATTGGGAAGGGGATGGGTGAGCATATTCCTCGCCCTCAGTCTTGTAAGCTGGGTTACTGCAGCAAGGCTTATCAGGGGGGAGGTATTAAGACTTAAAGAATTGCATTTTGTAGAATCCGTAAAGGCTGTCGGTGCAGGGCACGGGAGAATACTATTTATTCATATATTGCCCAATACTGCGGGACTACTCATCGTTACACTCACATTCAGGTGCGCCTCTGCTATTCTATCCGAGTCAACACTGAGCTTCATCGGACTCGGATTGGCGCCTCCCTTTGCCAGTTGGGGGACGCTGGCTCATGACGGATGGAGCGCTATAAAATTCTATCCCCACCTGACCGTCTTTCCTGCGGCTGCCATATTCCTTACCATGCTCGCATTTAACTTTCTCGGCGATGGATTGAGGGATGCCTTCGACCCGCAGAAAAGAATCTAAAATTAGCCACAGACAAACACAGACCACAGAAAAAGAAAATAAAAAGATTAAGGAGAAATGGGGAAAGAAAGAGAAAGGGAGAATGCAAAAACTTAATAGAACGCAGATGACACTGATTTAAATGGATTCTCGCTGCCCCTGATTGAATCTTTCAGGGGCTGTGTCAATCCGTCTCATCCGTGTCATCCGTGTTCTATTTTATAATTTTTTTCCCCATCTCTCCATTTTCTCCCTTTCTCCTTAAAGGGTTTTTATAATTTCATTTTTCGGGTCGTGGCTACCGCGACATGCTGTAAAACTCTTCTCTCTCCACATCACCCTTTACCCGTGTGAATATCATCCGTCCTGCTGCGGTCTGCAGAACACTGCTTACAACCACCTCAACGCTTTTCCCGATATCCCTGCGGGCGTTGTCAACCACAACCATTGTGCCGTCGTCAAGATAACCGATCCCCTGATTATACTCTTTGCCCTCTTTAAGGATGTAAACATTCATGATCTCGCCAGGCAGGACTACGGGTTTAACCGCATTCGACAGCAGATTTATATTGAGGACATGAACACCCTGCAGCTCGGCGACCTTATTCAGGTTAAAATCATTGGTGATTATCTTTCCCCCCAGTTTCCGGCAGAGTGCTACCAATTTTCCGTCTACCTCTCTTATCTTGGGGAAATCATCATCAACGATAGTTATATCGAGGTCTGCATTTTTCTGTATCCTCTGGAGGATGTCAAGCCCCCTCCTCCCCCTGTTTCTCTTTATTGCATCCGATGAATCCGCTACCTGCTGGA
>JACQEW010000348.1 GCA_016200365.1 Nitrospinota bacterium | reverse complement strand
GAAAATTGTAATCCTGATGTAAAGGATGCTGCTTCGGCAGCAATTGAACAGATAGAAAATAGTGTAAGTGAAAGTGAATAAAAAGTGCAAGTGCAAGTGCAAGTGCAAGTGCAGCGGTTAGGGATTAGCGGTTAGCGATTAGGGGTTAGTTACTATACGCTATACGCTATACGCTACTTACGCTTACACTTACACTTTATATAGATATGGAATTACTGGAGACAGATAAAGAGCCTCTTAAAGGCGAGGGAAATGGGAAGCTCTCTCTCGATACCTTTCATCAGTTGAGGGATTTAATATATGAGAAGAGCGGGATATATTTTGCCGACGCTAAAAAATATCTCTTAGAGAACCGTTTGGTCAAAAGATTGGAAGAGAAGAATTTTAAAACCTTTGAAGAGTACTACTATTTTTTGAAATACGACCCGAGGAGACATCATGAATTAAGCTCTCTTTTTGATTCGATTACGACGAACGAAACGAGTTTCTTTAGAAACCCGCCGCAATTAGAGGCGTTTGAAAAAGGCGTTATGCCCGTTGTTGTAGAATCTCATAGGAAATCTTCAAATAACAAGATACGGATATGGAGTGCAGCCTGCTCTACAGGAGAGGAGCCGTATACCATAGCAATCATCCTCCTTGAAAATAAGTTACTCGTATCGGGTATGTCAGTCGAAATCGTAGCCAGTGATATAAGCGAGATAGTTTTAGCCTCTGCCCGTAAGGGTGTTTATGGAAGCAATTCTATCAGAAACACATCCAAACAGTATCTTGACAAGTATTTTGCTGCCAATTCAGATAGTTACGCTGTTAAGCCTGAAGTGAAAAATATGGTTAAATTTAACAACATAAATCTCTACGACCAGGGTAAGATGAAGATGATGAAGGGATTTGATGTTATATTTTGTAGAAATGTTCTTATATATTTTGATGAAAAGGCAAAAAGACAGGTAATATCAAATCTATACGATAGTCTGAATATATGCGGTTACCTTATAATAGGGCATTCCGAGTCTTTACATAACATATCGAGGGCTTTTAAGCTGATTAATATTAACAGAATGCCGGTGTATAAAAAAGAATAGCAATGAGCAATGAGTGCAAAGCAATGAGTGCAAAACTCATTACTCATTGCTCGTTGCTCATTGCTTCTTCGGGGGTTGTTTATGCCAAAGAATATAATGATAGTAGATGACAGTTTTACGACAAGAAAGATGTTGACTTATCTGCTGAAGGGCGAGGGATTCAATATAGTATTGGCGGAAAACGGTATAGATGCCTTAGAAAAATTATCATTTTCAAATATTGATATTATAATAACCGACTTGAATATGCCGCAGATGGACGGGTTGGAGCTTATAGATTCGATAAGAAATGACCCTAATTATAAAAATATTCCTGTTATTATGCTGACTACGGAAAGCGAAGATAGCGATAAGCAGAAGGGATTTGAAAGGGGTGCATCTTCGTATCTTACAAAACCGGTATCTCAAGATATTTTGATAAAGGAGGTGAAGAAGTTTCTTGGATAAGAAAGTGCACCAGGACACCAGAGCACCAGAGCACCAGTAAAGACTTGCTCAATCAATGTGTCTGGTGGCTGGTGCACTGGTGCTCTTTAATTTATAAGGAGGGGTTTATGGCAGATTTAGATGTAAACATGAAAGTATTGGTAGTTGATGATTTTGCAACAATGAGAAAGATTGTTAGAAACATCCTCGGTCAATTGGGCATAAAAAATGTAGATGAGGCGGATGACGGAAGCACTGCTCTTCCCAAGCTGAAACAGAATAAATATGATATTGTGGTTTGTGATTGGAATATGCCTAAGATGACAGGACTCGATCTTCTCAAGGCAATCAGGGCTGATGAGAATTTAAAAACCCTTCCGTTTTTGATGGTAACTGCGGAGGCGTTAAAGGATAATATTGTGGCAGCAGCGCAGGCAGGGGTGAATGATTACATTGTAAAACCATTTACCGCCGCAACCTTGGAAGAAAAACTTAAAAAGATATTTGGAAAATAATTTCTAATATCCAATTACTAATTTCTAATTAAAAATCCATAATTGGAAATTTTTTAAGGGGGGGGTTTATGAATGTTGAGTATATTAATTCATTTCTAAATGCTGCTATGCGAGTTTTGGAGATGATGGCTTTTGTGAAGCCTGTTCCTGGAAAGCCTTTCTTAAAACAGGACAGGCTGTCGAGGGGGGATATTTCAGGGATTATCGGGCTTACAGGAGAAAAAAAAGGTGCGGTTGTTTTTAGTTTGTCAAAAGAGGCGGCGATAAAAATTGTCTCATCCATGCTTGGACAGCAGTATACGGAAATGAATGATGAAGTCAGAGATGCTGTAGGCGAGATGACAAATATGATTGCAGGCGATGCAAGAAGGGAGCTTGCCGAGAAAGGGCATGTGTTTGAGGCAGGGATCCCTACAGTCATTGTAGGCAAGGGGCATGAAATATCAACCATGGTAAAGGAGCCCACCATTGCAATCCCGTTTAAGGTTGATAATGACCCTTTCATGGTGGAGGCGAGCTTTGAGAAATAAAGATAAGAGAAACAAGAAGCAGGAAGCAAGAAGCAAGATAATTTCCTGTTGGTTACTTCTTGCATCTTGTATCTTGCATCTTACATCTTGAGGGAGGTAAAAAACTATGCCAGTCAGTCCTCATCTTGATGAGATGAGAGAGATAGTTAATGATTTTATACTGGAAACGGATGAGCTTCTTTTAGGATTGGACCGTGACCTTATAGAGATGGAGAGGACGCCTGATGACCTTAACCTTCTCAATAAGATTTTCCGCTCTGTCCATACGATAAAAGGTGCTGCAGGATTTTTAGGTTTTTCCCAGATGGTGGAGCTTGTCCACCAGACAGAAAATATCCTCAACAAACTCCGCCAGGGAGAGATGAAGGTAACCTCAAAGATAAACGATGCCATTTTAAAATCCGTTGATATCATAAAAACCCTTTTAAATGATATAAGGAATAATGACATTAAAGAAGTTAATATATCGGGTATTTTAAATGAGCTGACTGCCATTCTTGGAATGAAGAAGCCGGAGACCGATGCAGGTAAGCCCCTGAATGATTCTATCAGGGGCAAGCCTGTGGTGAGCGAAGCGAAGCCAAAAGAAGAAGTCAAGCCTAAAAAATTAGGCGAGATATTAATAGAAGAGAAGGTTGTAACAAAGGAACAGCTCGATGAGGTATTGGAGTCGCAGGTCCCGCCTAAATTAGGCGAGATATTGGTAGAGAAAAAGATAGCAACAGAGGAGCAGGTTCAAAAGGCGCTGTCTAAACAGGGTGCCCCATCCCAGCCTGCCGAGCATACCATCCGTGTTGATATTAGCAGATTGGATAGTGTCATGAATCTGGTTGGCGAGCTTGTCTTAGGAAGAAACAGGCTCCTCCAGCTATGCTCCAAATTAGAGGAATTGCATGAAGATGATGAGATTATCGGAATTTTAAATGAGAATGCATCCCATATAAATCTTGTTACTACCGACCTTCAATTGGCGGTATTGAAGACACGGATGCAGCCCATAAGAAAGGTATTTACCAAGTTTCCGCGAATGGTAAGGGATATGGCAAGAGATATGGGCAAGGAGATAAATCTGGAGATAAGCGGTGAGGATACAGAGCTTGATAAATCGGTTATAGAAGAAATAGGCGACCCGCTGGTTCACCTGATAAGAAATGCGATAGACCACGGCGTAGAGATGCCGGAGGAAAGGGTGGCTGCCGGAAAGAACAGGATTGGTCAGGTAAAGCTATCTGCATATTATGAGGGAAACAATATTGTAATAGAGATTAGAGACGACGGCAAGGGGATGGATACGGAAAGGATAAAAGCGAAAGCCGTTGAAAAGGGGATGATAACCACTGAAGAGGCATCGAGGCTGAGTAAAAAAGATGTTATAAGTTTCATATTCGCCCCTGGATTCAGCACTGCTAAAAAAATAACGGATGTATCGGGGAGAGGCGTCGGAATGGATGTGGTCAAGACGAATATAACGAAGCTGAACGGCTTGATTGACATTGATACAGAATATGGGAGAG
>JACQEW010000347.1 GCA_016200365.1 Nitrospinota bacterium | reverse complement strand
TGAAGATAAAGTTCAGAGAGGCGTTCAGACCCTTTGCGCCATCGGTGTTAAGAGAGAAAACATCGGAATATTTCGATATAAGGGACGATATAGAATCTCCGTATATGTTATTGGTAGCGCCTGTCAGAGAAGATAAAAGGGTAATCCCTGCTGTCACCCACCTCGATTATTCAGCCAGAATTCAGACGGTGAGGCGTGAGGATAATCCACTTTACTATGATTTGATAAGTGAGTATTATAGATTGACTGGAGTTCCTACGATTATAAACACATCTTTTAATGTCAGGGGAGAGCCTATTGTATGCAAGCCTGAAGAAGCTTATAAATGTTTTATGAGAACCAATATGGATTTTCTGGTGATGGGAAATTTTCTCTTGGATAAAAAAGAACAGACAGCTTTGAAAGGAGATATAGATTGGAAAAAAGAATTTGAATTGGATTGATATATGACATGGGAAAACTTTTTCTTCACTTCCGTTATTTTTTCTTTTGCTATGTTTCAAAATTTTAGAGGGACAAAAGAAAAAATAAAAAGTCGTTCAGAAAAAGCCTTCCCATGTCATTAATTTTAGAGGGGGAGGACTAAAGATATGGGGAAATTTAAGATTTTTGCGGAGTTCTGGGAGTTTTTAAAAGAGAGAAAAAAGTGGTGGCTGGCGCCGATTGTAATAATGCTGCTTTTAATGGGGCTGCTAATTATTTTTACCGAAAGCTCGGCAGTAGCGCCATTTATTTACGCATTGTTTTAAAGAGTAAAAACTTAATTTCACCACAGAGACGCAGAGGCGCAGAGAAAGACAAAAACAAAAAGATTAAGGAGAAAGGGAGAAGATGGAGAGATGGGGAAAAAGAAATAATAAAATAGAACACGGATAACACGGATGAGACGGATTGACACGGATTAATGATTTATTTTTTTTAAAATCAGCGAGAATCCGTTAAATCAGCGTCATCTGCGTTCTATTAAGTTTTTGCATTCTCCCTTTCTCTTTCTATCCCCATTTCTCCTTATTGTTTTTCTCTGCTTCTCCGCACCTCTGCGGTTTATAATTTATTTGAAAAAGATAAAGGTATTAAGAATTATTGCAAGGCTTAATATTGGAGGACCTGCTGTCCACGCTATTTTATTAACGAAGTGGTTAAATAGTGATAAATTTGATTCATTACTCGTAACCGGTGTTATAGGACAGAACGAAGGCGATATGATGTATCTTGCAGAAACGAATAATATCAAGCCTATAATCATAAAGGAGCTTGGAATGGAGATTTCGTGGAGGGATGACATTGCTGCCTTTTATAAGATTTTGAGGCTTATTATAAGAGAGAAACCTGACATAATACATACCCATACTGCAAAGGCCGGAACACTTGGGAGAATTGCAGGCATTATTTATAATATATTCTACCCCCTCTTTCATCCCCCCCTTGACCTCCCCTTCATCCCCTCCTTCAGAAGGAGGGGAAGGGGAGGTCGAAAGGGGGGGAGAGGGGGGGTGATGTTAGTTCACACCTTTCATGGTCATATATTTCACAGTTATTTTAGTCCTCTCAAGACAAAGCTATTTATTTTCATCGAAAGAATTCTGGCAAAATTTACTCACAAGATAATTGCAATAAGCAATAAACAAATGAATGAGCTCTCGGAAAAATTGAAGATAAGTTATAGTAAAAAATTTGAGCTTATTCCTCTTGGTTTAGACCTTTCTTCTTTTTATGATATTGAAAGATACCGTGGTTTATTTAAAAAAGAGATGGGATTAGATAAGGATGTTAAACTTGTTGGCATTATTGGAAGACTGGTTCCTGTAAAGAATCACAGGATGTTTTTGAATACGATTAAGATATTTAATGAGAAAGGAGATAAAGCAAAGGTTAAGTTTTTGATTATTGGAGACGGCGAGCTGCGGGAAGACTTAGAAAAGTATTCGATAGAAGCAGGTATAGCAGGTTATGTTATTTTTACCGGCTGGAGAAAAGATTTGGAGAGGGTTTATGCAGACCTTGACATAGTGGCTCTTACATCCTTCAATGAAGGGACTCCGGTGTCTATCATAGAAGCTATGGCTTCGGGGAAACCTGTAATTGCTGCGGAGGTTGGAGGAGTTAGAGATATGTTTACCTCAAAATGCAAAATGCAAAATGCAAAATGCAAAATGCAGGAAGAGGGCATATTAATAGATTCAAATGATTCAGATTCATTGGTTGATGGAATTAAATTTTTGCTGAGTAATCCAGCAATGGCAGAAGATATGGGAAAAAAAGGAAGGGTATTTGTTAAAGAGAGGTTTGATATAGAGAGATTGGCAAGGGATATGGAAGGGATGTATGAGAGATTGGTTGTTTCACACTGAAAAATAACCTTTTTCTCACTTCCGTTATTTTTTCTTTTGCTCTATTAAAAAAATGTTAAGGAACAAAAGAAAAAATAAAAAGTCGTTCAAAAAAGTTATTTTTCAGTGTTATACATTTATGGAGGTATGAAGATGGCAAAGGTTTTGATAACAGGCGGGGCAGGATTCATTGGTTCTCACTTATCAGAGGAGCTTTTGAAGCGGGGCGATGAAGTATTTATTATTGATGACCTTTCGACAGGGAGTATCGAAAACATCGAGCATCTTAAAGACAACTCAAAATTTCATTACACGATTGATACGATTAAAAACGAGCCCTTATTGGCAGAGCTTGTAGACAGATGCGATATGATATATCATCTGGCGGCGGCAGTAGGCGTAAAGCTTATAATAGAGAGCCCGGTAAATACTATAGAGACGAATATCTATGGAACTGAGTTGGTTCTAAAATGTGCAAATAAAAAGAAGAAAAAGGTGATGATAGCCTCTACATCGGAGGTGTATGGAAAGAATAACAATGTGCCTTTCAAGGAAGAGCATGATATGGTGCTTGGCTCTACGAAGAACGGAAGGTGGAGCTATGCCTGTTCAAAGGCTATTGACGAATTTCTCGCCCTTGCTTACTGGAGGGAGAAAAAACTTCCCGTAGTAGTCGTGAGGTTCTTTAATACGGTTGGTCCGAAACAGACCGGCAGATATGGGATGGTAATACCAACCTTTGTAAAGCAGGCGCTTCTCGGACATCCTGTTACAGTGTATGGAGATGGGAAACAATCGAGGAGCTTTACCTATGTAGGTGATGTGGTAAGGGGTATTATCGAGCTTATGAATCACCCAAAGTCAGTTGGAGAGGTATTCAATATAGGACATGGCAAGGAGATAACCATTTCCGAGCTTGCCCGTCTGGTAAAGGAAATAACAAAGAGCAAGTCCGAGATTATATATATCCCTTATGATAAGGCTTATGAAGAGGGTTTTGAGGATATGCAGAGAAGGTCGCCTGACATAACGAAGATCAATAAGTTTATAGGCTATAAACCTACGCTGGATATAAAGGAGATACTGGAAAAGGTGGTTGAGTATTTCTTATCAACAAATGCACATCTATAATTAAACTTACAACTTACAACTGACCACTAACAACGGTTGTAAGTTGTAGGTTGTAGGTTGTTAGTTAATTTATGAAAAAGGTTTTACTAATCGGCGCAGGCAGGGGAGGCTCGGCGCTGCTTCCTATCCTGTGTGAAGATAAGGATATAGAGATAGTCGGGGTTGCTGACATAGACAGCAATGCACCGGGTTTAAAGGTCGCAGAAGAACTTGGTATCCCCACTACATCTGACTATGCCGGCTTCTTAAGAAAAAATCATGTAGATGTTGTCTTAAATCTTACCGGAGACCATTCGATATCCGATAGGATAATGGAGGAGAAGGATGATATAGAAGTCCTCGGGGCGCTCTCTGCAAAGATAATGTGGAATCTTGTCAATGAGAGGAAGAAAAGGGAGGCAGAGAAGACAAGACTTGCAGAGGATCTGGAGCATCTCAATGCAGCCCTTCTTGAATCAAAGGAATATCTGGAGAATATATTAGAACATTCGGCAGATATGATAATTACCACAGATATTAATAGAAGAATAATCATGTTTAATAAAGGGGCTGAAAATATGCTTGGGTTTGGGAGAGATGAAATTATTGGAAGCTCAGCAGAGGAGCTTTATTATAATAAAAGCGAAAGGCAGAAGATGCTCGGGATGCTGGATAAAGATGGAAGTATTTCAAGCTATGAAACAAAATTAAAGACAAAGGATGGAAGGTTAATTGATATAAGCCTGACCATATCCCAGCTTAAAAACAGCGCAGGAGAGGTGATAGGAACGGTAGGCATAAGCAAGGATATAACCGAGAAAAAGAAACTGGAGATAAAACTGAAGGAGACCAATCAGGAACTGGAAAATTTTGTTTATACGGTTTCTCATGATCTTAAAGCTCCTTTAAGGGCGATTGACGGGTTTTCGGATTTTTTATTGGAGGATTACGGCGATAAGATTAAAGAAGATGGAAGGCATTACATGGAAAGGATAAAAAGCGGAGTAAAACAGATGCAGACCTTGATTGACGACCTGCTTGAGTTATCCAGATTGGGCAGGGTATCGAATCCTTTTGAAGATGTTCAAGTGTCTGCGCTTTTGGGGCAAATCAAAGACGAGCTTCAGTATCAGATAAAAGAAAGGGATGCCAAAATTGATATAAAATGCGAGATGCCTGTTATCTATTGCGACAGGGTTCGCATATATCAGGTTTTTTCCAATCTATTGACCAATGCCTTGAAATTTACAAAAAAAGGCATTCCTCCTGAGATAGAGATTGGGTGCAAAGACAGGGACAGTGAGTGGGAATTTTATGTGAAAGATAACGGTATGGGAATCAATAGGGAGTATCATAAAAAGATATTTGAGATATTTCAGAGACTCCACAAGCCTGAGGAATTTGAAGGGACAGGTATAGGACTTACCATCATAAAGAGGGTTATTGATCTGCATGGAGGGAATATCCGATTGGAATCCGAGGAGGGGAGCGGGACAACATTTTTTTTTACGCTTCCTAAAAAAGTTACATAAATATTATTTTGTGGTATAATCCCAAAAACAAGTTAATGAGTTCATGAGTTGATGTGTTTTATAACTCATAAACTCATTAACTCATTAACTCATCAACTCATTTGGAGGGGAGGAAGATGATGACCGAGACGATTGATATACTTTTAGTGGAGGATAATCCAGACGATGTAGAGCTGACGATGAGGGCGCTGAAGAAAGGGAAAATCGGAAATAACATCTATGTTGTCAGGGATGGAGAAGATGCGTTGGACTTCCTTTTTCACAGAGGTGAATATTCAGATAAGAAAAAGTTTCCTATTCCCGGTTTAATCCTCCTCGACTTGAATTTACCTAAGAGAAACGGTATAGAGATTTTGCGAGAAATAAAGGCTGAGCCTATCTTAAAAAGAGTCCCTGTAATAATGCTTACCACATCAAAGAGAGATGAAGATATAATACAGAGCTATGATTTAGGGGTGAATAGTTATATAATGAAGCCTGTAGAATTTGATAAGTTCATACAGACTATAAAGAATATAGAATTATACTGGGTTCTGACAAATACACCGCCGCTGTTAAACGGAAAACAGCAAAAAACCTGAACACGAATGACACGAATAACGCAAGATGCAAGAGGCAAGAAACAAGATGCAAGAAAAAATTTTAATCTTGCTTCTTGCTTCTGACTTCTTGCTTCTAATATATTCGTGCCATTTGTATATTCGTGTTCTAAAGATTTTTTGAGAAAGGAGGGATAGAATGGGTAATGTCGTTAAAAAGAGAAGGAAGAAAATGCGAAAGCATAAATTAAAAAAGATGAGAAAAAGAATGAGGCATAAGAACAAATAAAAGAAAGGTCACCAGGGCACCAGCCACCAGCCACCAGTCATCAAAAAACTGGTGCTCTGGTGACTGGTGCTCCTACATATTTGCTATGGATAATACAGATTTGAATAAATACATCGAGCAGTTGAATAACCCTGACAGCCAGCTCCGCCGTGAGTCGGCAGAGATGCTTGGAGATACGGGGGATAATGCCGCTATTGCTCCGCTGATACCGCTTTTAAAGGATGGAAATAAAGGCGTCCAGCAGGCAGCGACGGATGCCCTTATCAAAATAAGGGGAAAAGAGACTGTAAAAAAGATAGTCCCTTTACTTTCCGATGAAGATGCGGCTGTTAGGAATATGGCTATCGAAATCTTACAGCGGATAGGAAACGATGATGTAGATACCATCATCGCCCAATTTAAAAGCACTGATAACGATGTAAGAAAATTTGCTGCTGACCTGCTTGGAATGTTTGACGATTTAAAGGCTGTGGAACCCCTGATAGCAGCTTCAAACGACCCTGACCCGAATGTAAGGGCATCTGTTGTTACAAGTCTCGGAGCCTTAAAAGACGGCAGGGCTATAAAGGTATTGATAAAGGCTCTATCCGATGAGGAGTGGATAAAATTTGCAGCAATCGAGGCATTGGCGGAAATAGGGGATAAGGATGCAGTTGCGCCTCTTTTAGATATTTTGAATACAAGCGACCAGTTGATAATATCCGCTGTTATTGAATCACTGGGAAAATTAAGGGATCCGCAAACCGTAAAGCCTCTTCTAAAATATCTGAAGGTTCCGAATAGGAATATTCGGACCCTGACCATAAAGACCCTCGAGGAAATATGCGAGGCGGATATGGAAGGAAGCGAATCTGAGTTCTGCCCCTCCCTGACCGATGTTGATAAAGAAGAATTATTTGTCCCCATTATAGACGCTTTAAAAGATGATGACCCCGATATTCAGGATTGCGCCGTCAGGTGGCTGGCAAGATTGAGGGATAATAGGGGAATCGAGCCTCTCATCGAGATTTCCAAGAAGATAAGCTGGGATTTTCCCGAGCGGTTAGACCTTATCACTAAGTCCCTGACAGCCATAGGGGATATACCTTTAATGCTCAAGATTTTTAAGTCAGCCGACAAAAAGGGGAGGCTTCTTATGATAAATGCCTTTGGAGATATAGAAGACCCCTCTGTTATCCACGAATTGCAGTTACTATTCTCAAAGGCAGACGAAGAGGAGAGGCTGACGATTGTCTCGGCCGTCAGTAAGATAGGGACAAAAGAGGCAGTGGAAATTCTTACGGCGGCGCTTCACGACCATAATGGCCATGTGAGGAGAGGCGCAGCAGAAGGTCTTGGGAGGTTGAGAGAGAAAAGAGGTATCCCTATTCTGATTTCTCTGTTTGAAGGGGATTATTACAATGATGTCAGAGAAACAGCGATGAGGGCGCTTGCAAATATAGGGACAGAGGATGTCCTTGAGAATTTTAATCGTTTCCTGATGTCTCCTGTTCCAGAGATTCGCGAGCTTGCAGTAGAGGGGCTGGGTATTATTAGGAATCCCAGGGGGATAGACTCTATAATAAAGGCTATAAACGATTTAAACTGGAGGGTCAGAAAGAGCGCTGTAAATGCCCTGTCGCATTTTGACGATGGCAGGGTAATAGATAATTTAATTGCCGCTGTGTCGGATGAGAATGAGCAGGTAAGACTTGCTGTCATCCAGTCAATATCGGGAATTGCGGCGAAAGGAAAAGGTTTATATCCGCCGTCAGATGACAGGGTTAGAGAATCTCTGATATATACACTAAATGATAATGATATTTGGGTTCGGTTTCAGGCTGCCGAAGCCCTTGGAAATTTGAGGGAGAGAGAAGCCGTACTGCCTTTGATTAAAAAATTGAACGACCCTGATGACCCGGTAAAGATTGCTGCTGCTAAGGCTCTTGGAGAGATAGGAGACAGGAAAGCCCTATCTCACTTGAATTCTTTGATGGAAAATTGTAATCCTGATGTAAAGGATGCTGCTTCGGCAGCAATTGAACAGATAGAAAATAGTGTAAGTGAAAGTGAATAAAAAGTGCAAGTGCAAGTGAAAGTGTAAGTGCAGCGGTTAGGGATTAGCGGTTAGCGATTAGGGGTTAGTTACTATACGCTATACGCTATACGCTACTTACGCTTACACTTACACTTACACTTACACTTTATATAGATATGGAATTACTGGAGACAGATAAAGAGCCTCTTAAAGGCGAGGGAAATGGGAAGCTCTCTCTCGATACCTTTCATCAGTTGAGGGATTTAATATATG
>JACQEW010000018.1 GCA_016200365.1 Nitrospinota bacterium | reverse complement strand
ACCTGCCACAAAGTCGGCATTAATATTATAGGCTTCCCCATGCTCTCCTACGCCTACAGGGGCAATAATCGGTATGAACCCGCCATCATCGAGGGTATTAAGAATCCCTGCATTTATTGATTCTACCTCTCCGACCATGCCTATATCTATTATTTCAGGATCTGTAACCCGCAAGCCATCTACGAATTGCGACTTCTTTCCCATTTTTTCAAGTGTCTTTCCAATCTGAGGTCCACCGCCGTGAACTATAACAGGATTTATGCCTATATATTTAAGGAGAACAACATCCATGGCAAAATTTTTCTTGAGATCCTCCGCCACCATAGCGCTCCCGCCGTATTTTATGACAATGGTTTTTTTGTAGAGATTTCTGATATAAGGCAGCGCCTCAAGCAGCACATCCGCCTTCTTTATCAGCTTCTCCATTTCTTTTGTAGATTTCTCCTTATTCATTTTTAACTATACTCCTTATAGTAAATCTATAAATTCGTCCTTTGTTAGCCCTGCTTGATCCAAAATGGCAAGCAATGTCCCTTTTGGAATATCACTTCTCTTAGGAACTATAACAAGACGAGTCTTATCTCTATTCTTCTTTACAAAAGCAAGATGGCTTCCTTTGCCCCTCTTAGGTGCATATTCAAAACCAATTTTTCGTAATATCCTGATGACTTCCTTTGATGATACAACTGGAAGTTTTGGCATTACATCACAACCTCCATGTGGGAGGTAAATTTTTCAGAAGTCGTAAGACTTTCCTCTACATCTTTTAATAATCCAAGGGTTTCTGCATTTTCAAGATAAAGGGATACAGCTTCTTTCAAACTTTCCATTGCATCGGAAATAGAGTCTCCACAGCTTGCAACGCCGAGTTCAGGACACTTTGAAACATAACCTTCTTTTTCTTTCCAAACTACTGCGGTATAATCAAAAGTCTTCATTTTTCCTCCGTATTTTTTTGTTCATGGATAGAAGTCATTTCGACCGAAGGGAGAAATCCAAGATTCCTCGTTTCACTCGGAATGACAGATACTCAATTTTAAATTATTTAATTCGTTCACTATAATTGTTAGGGGATGCATAGGGAATCTCCATATTTTCTAATGACTGTCTGCAGCCATTAAAAAATATTTTTTTGATTTGGGTTAAACTTTATACTCCATCGTTATCTTACAGCAAACCGATTTTCAATGAATCTATCCTTTCAAAATGAGTTTTATTATTTGTCAGTCTATTTGAATATATAGCGAATTTTAATTTTTCTGCGTCAACAAGCCCCTTCCATCCGCCTGATGTCTTCTTTAATAGTTTAATAGTCTTATCTTTGCTTTTATCTTTTAAGCACTCTATATATTCAAGGACTGCTTTCCTGCTTTCCTCTGATAACTCTTTCAATTCAGAAATAATTTCATCGTTTACAACCTCTACTGACAACATGGCTCCTCCTTCACTGTTTAAAGTATATACCTGCTCAAGTCTTCATCCTTGACCACATCCTGAAGACGCTCTTTGACATATTTGGCGTCTATTGCGAATTTCCTCTCCTGCCCGTCGGGTGCATTAAAGGATATGTCGTCCAGCAGTCTTTCCATTATTGTGTGGAGTCTCCTTGCGCCTATATTCTCCATCCTGTCATTCACCAGCGCTGCCAGCGCTGCTATTTCTGCAATTGAATCTTCGGTAAAATTTATATCCACGCCCTCTGTCTTTAAGAGCTCCACATACTGTTTTATAAGGGCGTTCTGCGGCTCTGTGAGTATCCTGATAAATTCTTCTTTTCCGAGGGAATCGAGCTCGACCCTTATCGGAAACCGTCCCTGAAGCTCCGGGATTAAATCGGACGGCTTTGATACATGGAATGCGCCTGCTGCAATAAAGAGGATATGGTCTGTCCTTACCGCTCCGTATTTTGTGCTTACTGTAGAGCCTTCCACTATAGGAAGGAGGTCTCTCTGGACACCTTCCCTCGATACATCGGGTCCATGACCCGACTCCCTGCCGGCGACTTTATCTATCTCATCAATAAAGATTATCCCTGACTGCTCTACCCTGTTTATCGCCTCCTTTATAGCCTTATCCATGTCTATGAGCTTCTGTGCCTCCTCATGGGTGAGGATTGTAAGAGCCTCTGACACTTTCACCTTTCTCATCTTTTTCTTCTGGGGCATTATACTGCCGAGCATATCCTTTATATTTATATCGAGGTCTTCGAGACCTGTATTCGAGACCACCTCTATCATCGGCAATATTCTCTGCTCTACCTCCAATTCAACAGACCTTTCGTTTAATTTCCCCTCTCTTAAGTATTTTCTGAATTTCTCCCGTGTCTCCTGATAATGCCTTTGTCCTCCTTCATCATGCTCAGGTATCAATGTTGGAGCTGTCGAGCTGTTAGCTGTTTCCCTTTTAGCCGACGGGGGCGGCGGCAGGAGGAGGTCGAGTATCCTCTCCTCTGCATTTGCCTTTGCCATCTCATTTACCTCTAATGCCCTTTCCTCTCTTACCATATTCTTTGAGACCTCCATCAGGTCTCTGACCATGGACTCCACATCCCTGCCCACATAGCCCACCTCTGTATACTTTGACGCCTCTACCTTAACAAAGGGTGAATTGGTAAGCCTTGCAAGCCTCCTTGCAATCTCAGTCTTGCCTACCCCTGTAGGACCTATCATAATTATATTCTTCGGCGCTACCTCTTCCTTGAGCTCAGGCGACAGCTGCTGTCTCCTCCAGCGGTTTCTCAGGGCTATGGCAACAGACCTCTTTGCCTTCTTCTGTCCTATGATATATTTATCCAGCTCCCCGACTATTCGCCTTGGAGTCAATTGCGCCTCTTTATCCAATACCTGTTTTTCTTCTATTTTTTTAGCTAACATTTCCATATAAGAATAAGTGTAAGTGAAAGTGCAAGTGTAAGTGAAAGGATAGACAAAAAATTCTGTCTTCTACTTACACTTACACTTACACTTTTACAACTCCTCGATAATTATTTTATCATTTGTGTAAATGCAGAGATTTGCTGCTATCTTCATCGCCTCTTCGGCAATCCTCTTTGCCTCTAAATTCGAGTGCAGGGACAGTGCCTTTGCAGCAGCCTGTGCATAGGCGCCTCCAGAACCTATACCCACAACACCATCATCTGGCTCGATTACATCCCCTGTCCCGGAGATAATGAAGGAAGCATCCTTATCTGCAACAGCAAGCAGAGCCTCAAGCCTTCTTAATACCTTATCAGTCCTCCAGTCCTTTGCCAGCTCAACCGCTGCCCTTGTTATATTTCCATTGTATTTCTCAAGCTTTTCCTCGAATTTTGTAAAGAGTGTAAAGGCGTCTGCTGCAGCGCCTGCAAAACCGGCAATTATCTTGTCATTATAGATCCTTCTCACCTTCTTTGCATTGTGCTTTATGACAGTATTGCCGAATGTAACCTGTCCGTCGCCTGCAATAACCACCTTGCCGTTATGTCTTATCAGTAATATTGTAGTAGCGTGAAACATACTTTAATTTACGATTTACGATTTGAAATTTACGATTTTAAACACCCCGCAAAAGTGTATTGTTAAATCGTAAATCTAAAATTGTAAATCTAAAATTTCATCTCATGCCTTCGGATGCGCCTTGTCATATACCTTCATCAACTGCTCAAGATTTACATGTGTATATTTCTGCGTTGTGGATAAACTAACATGACCCAAAAGCTCCTGGATTACCCTTAAATCCGCCCCGTCTTCCAATAAATGAGTAGCAAAAGTATGCCGTAAGGCATGGGGGCTTACATGCCTTGCAATTGCCCCACGCCTTGCATACTTATCCACAATATTCCATCCGCTCCTCGATGTCAACCTTCCTCCACGCAGATTCAAAAAAAGCGCCTCTCTATCCACTACCTCTTGCCTCTTGCCTCTTGCCTCTTGCCTCTTGTTCAAGTATTCCCTTATCGCATCGCATGCCTTTTTGCCCAGAGGAACTATCCGCTCCTTCCTTCCCTTACCGAATACCCTTACATATCCCTTTTCCAAGTCTACATCATTTACATCCAAAGAAACAAGTTCGCTTATTCGTATACCTGCACCATAGAGGGTCTCCAGCATTGCCTTATCCCTTAAACCAGCCAATGTCTTTGTATCGGGAGTATCCATCAATCTGAACGCCTCATCTATTGACAGAAATGCTGGTATCTTTTTTGCCTTTTTGGGCGTAGCAACCAATCGGGCAGGGTTCTTTTGCAGATACCCCTCACGACAGAGATATTTGAAAAATGTCCTCAAGGTGGACAGCTTCCTCGCCATCGAATTATTGCAATTTCCTTCTTTATGCAGCTTACCGAGGAATGTCCTTATAACCACATTGTCTATTTTTTTTATATCAACCCCCCTCTGCCCCCCTTTATGACCTCCCCTCTCCCCTCCTTGCGAAGGAGGGGAAAAAGGGGAGGTAAAGGGGGAATTTGGGGGAGTTTCATCAGGACATAAATTTGTGTCCTTCAAAAACTTCTCAAACTGCTCAATATCCATAGAATAATTACGCAGTGTGCTTTCCGACACATTCTTTTCCACCTGAAGGTATTTTAAAAATTGCTCGATATATTGGTTCATATAAAGATTTCTTTCTTAACCCTCTTCTATTGGAAGTCTATCAAAACACAGAATAATCGGTCAATGTAAATTTAGTCCGAAAATAATTAATTTCATTATAACCACAAAGCTCACGAAGAACACGAAGCTTGCGTGAAAATGGGTTAAATTTTCAATTTTTCAATTTTCTTTATGGCATACTCAAATGCTTCTTTATACAAAAAGATTGAAACATAAAAGGGGATGATACGATGGTCTTCCTCTCTTTGTAGGATTGTAACCTATACGAGCCATCTCTTGTTTGCCATAGAGAACAAGGACTGTTGAGTCCAGATCGAATATGACTCGTGTGGGAGGTTTTGAGAACGACCTGATATAGAATGTATCATGATGAGTGTGATTAATGATGCTGAAACCGCAGCAGAATGTTTTAAAAGCGGCGCCTTTGATTATTTTACCAAAGAATTTGATTATGACATCTTCAGACAGAGGATAAAAAATGCAGCAAGGCTTTATCATAAAAAGAGGCAGATAAGACATTGCCAAAGAAGAATTCAAGCGTTAGTGTCAGAAATCTCAAAATTTATAGGTATTATTCTCTAACTGGTGAAATTATTGAGAAGAGAGAATCTGTTGACCTTTCTGATAATGGCGATAATTATATTCTCACAGAAAGAGAAGAAGATATACTGAGATTGAAGACAAGCGGTTTAAGGAATAAAGAGATAGCGGATAAACTCTCTATAAGCCCTGAAACCGTCAGAAATCACAATAATCATATATTGCATAAACTTAAATCCACCTCTATGTCTCAAGCTATTGCCTTTGCCTATGAAAGAGGTATTTTAAAGGTATCGAAAATGAATTGATTCCTGAAAATCAAAGCATGCGTCAAAAAATCATATAGTATAAAACTACTATATAAAAAATGTGACTTTTTGGGGTATTGACTTTAATCAACAAGGGAATAGAATTCTATGCTATAAAGTGCCAAATCTGTATTGAAAAAGGAGGTGAATAAATTATTTTGGATTTGTTGAAAATCCTTATGTCCGATTAGAGACAGAAGCGGAGACAATGATACAAATACCTGCTCGTGTCAGGATTTCAAATATTATTCGTTTTCAAAAATAGTATTTGGAGGTGATGTTGTGCATCAGGTAATTTTAGTATTTCTGCTTATCATCTATCCTCTTTTTTCCGAGGCAAAAGAAATTTCATACCCTCTCAATCAAGTAGAGCGGCCATTGACCTTGCCGAAGGGGATATGGGAAGTTGGATTTGAGATTCTGGATATGCAAAATATATCTCCGGCAACCCCTCCGCTTCTTTTGCTTCGTTATGGAATTACCGATACTCTGGAATTTTATCCTCTCGGACTCCGTTACCGGATATTGAATTATGATAATTACTTTGAGATGGTAGTTAAGGGAAGGATAACAGCAATTGGCTCCTCATCAGTTGATGGGACAATGATCTATACGGAATTTGGATTGGAAGGAAAGCAGAAGGTTCATCAGCGATTGGCATTGCTTTACAATCTTGAAGATTATTACAAATATACAGAGAGGATAAATACCAGTGAGATAATGGGGGCAGTAGGAGGTGTCTTTTCTTTTACTGAAAGGCTATCGTTAGAGGTTACTGGTATGTATCAGAAACAATGGAGAGAGTCTGATACTGTAGATGGGAGGGGGTTTAATGCCATATTTTATTTTAATAAAAGCTATTTTTGGGATGTAGCCATTATGGGTTCTTGGGGTAGCTTTTTTATAGGAGATAATTATCGCCATTTCTATTCAAAGGAATTCTACGAACATAATTATGGAATCAGAATGAATTGGAGATTTTGAAATTGGAGATTTTGAAATTGATTAAAGGGATTAATTTATGATAGGATTTTGCCGATGATTAAAATATCTTTTCTCGCAGGAGTTCTTATCCTTTTTGTAGGCTGCTCCTGGCCAAAAGTCAAAATTGCTGGAGATGAATATTTACTTTCCCCCTGCCCGCAAGGATGCACTATAAATTTGCCTCAATCTACAAGCGGTTCTGGTTCAAACAGCAGTAGTGTCA
>JACQEW010000017.1 GCA_016200365.1 Nitrospinota bacterium | reverse complement strand
TTGCCGTGCCAATTATAGCTTAGAAATAAATCCATCGCCTTTTGTGAAAGACCTGGAAGAGGCTTTCCAAGCTCGCTTCTTAACTGCTCTAAGAAATAATCAACAAGGAGCGGAATATCATCTCTCCTCTCCCTTAATGAAGGGAGTGCTATCGGAAATATATTAATCCTGTGATAAAGGTCTTCTCTAAATTTTCCGTCTTTAACCATTTCAGTGAGATTTCTGTGAGTAGTGGTTATCACCCTGAAATCCGCCTTAACAGGCTTGGTTGAGCCGAGCCGCTCGTAGGTATGCTCCTCAAGCACCCAATCTCATCTAACAAAAGGGTTCCTTTTTGGGCAAGGTCGAATTTACCTTCTTTATCTTTATCCGCTCCTGTAAATGCGCCTTTCACATAACCGAAAAGCTCGCTTTCAAGAAGGGTTGACGGGATGCCTGCACAGTTTATAGCCACAAACCTGTTCTCCATCCTCTCCCCGGCATAATGTATTGCACGCGCCAATACCTCCTTGCCTGTTCCGCTTTCCCCGTAGAGAGCTACTGTAGTATTTGGATTTGCAGCAACCTTTTCGCATAGTTTAAGGGCTTTCATCATCTCAGGTGATTTTGTTACAATATTCTGAAAGCTGTACAGCTCTTTAAGACGCCCTTTAAGTTTTCTGTTCTCATTGCTTAATCTGTAGTAGTCAATCGCCCTTCTAATAACAGCAAACAGCTCATCCACATTATAAGGTTTCTGGATATAATCATAAGCCCCTTCTTTTATGGATGTAACTGCCTTTTCAATGCTTCCATATGCTGTTATCATTATAAAAGGTATGTCGCCATACTTTAACTTCACCTCCTTCAAGAGCCTTATACCATCCATCTCAGGCATCATATGGTCAGATAGTATCAGGTCAACATGGTTATTTCCGAGAATTTTCAGCGCTTCAACACCATTGCCTGCCGGAAGGATATTGAAACCCCATTTTTTCAACTGTAATTCCAGCAACAGTCTGAATTTATTATCATCATCAACTGCAAGTATTGTTGCCCCGTCAGTATTCATACTCCGATAGTGTAAAATCTTTTCTGTAAATTCAGAAAAGGGTATAATCCTCGGAATCCAATGTTTTGATAACGACAGAAAAGGGTATAGCTGTTTCTTCTTCCTCTCTTTATCTTAAACATCTGGCGGCTCTACCTCAAAGACCTCCCATAGTTGAATTTCGATGCCTTCTAAGGAGCTTAAGGTTATGACCTCATTACTTCCGAGGATGTCAGGCTCTTTAAACCTCCCTTCAATTAAAAGGTATCTTTCTACAAACACATCTTCAGAAGATACGATAATATATTCCTTTACACCAAATTTTTCGTAAAGGTTTCTCTTCGCCCTCTTATCTTTTAAAGAGGTAGAAGGAGACAAAATCTCTATTACTAAATCAGGTGCTCCATATATCCTGTCTTTTATCTTCTTTTCATCACATATTACAAGCACATCAGGCTGGACGAAATTATGATCATCAAAATAAACATCAAGGGGGGCTATAAGGGGTCTGCATGATTTCCCCTTTAATTTATCTTTAAGAATGGAGAAAAAATTTCCTGTTATTATCTGGTGTCTCGGTGTTGGGGATGGGGACATATCATAAGCCACCCCATCAATGACCTCCCATCTTTCCTCATCGGGCCATGTAAGATAATCGCTCCATGTATATCTTCTATCATCTTTCTTTTTAAGAGGGTGTCCCATAAAAGTCCTCCCTTCTTTAATGACATATTATTATATAATAACACAAAATCGTCTATAAAAAGAAAAACAAAAAAGATTGGAACTTTTTGAGGAGATGGATTGTTATAAACATAAAAACTTATGGAGTTTAATATGAACAAGTGCAAAGAATTTATAGATAAACTCTCTAAATATATTGATAATGAACTGCCTCATGCCGAATCTGCTATTGTGAAGGGGCATATTGAATCCTGCAAATTCTGTCAGGATGAATTTGAGGTATTACAAACTGCGAAGCATGCACTAAAATCTCTGCCGCATAAAACAGCGTCTGAGGAAGTAAGAGAAAGAATTTTAGGCAGGGTATATCCGCCCCCACGCAGAGCCCTTAGACTTCGCTCAGGACAAGCGTGGGAACGAGGGGAGTGGAGGAGAAGTGTTTTACCTTGGAGTAGGACAGGCGTCTCGCCTGTCAGTATGGCATACAGAGGTCTGGCTCTGGCTGCGTCAATACTGTTGTTTATTTTCGTAACCATATCCGATACAACATCTTCTCCGGTAAAGGTATATGTTCTTGAGCATCAGAGATGTATATCTGAAGGGCACAGGGATTATTTATGCAAGACAGAGCATGAGCTCAATCAGAAAATAGAAAATACTATGGGTGTTAAGGCTTTCATACCATCCTATTTCCCTGAAGGGTTCAAATTTATAAAAGGCGATGTGTGTAAAATAAAAGGTATTACTGCTGCCCATATGATTATGGGAAAGGGAGAGAAAATGCTTTCCTATTTTCAGGCAAAAGGAGAAATTACATCAGAGGGTGGAATGCAGGCTGGCAAACTGGAGAATTTTAATTATGCCTATTGGAAGAAGGACGGAGTATATTGCATAGTTGTGGGAGATGTTGATGAAAAGGAGATAGAGAGAATAGCATCGTCACAATAGGGGCAGGGGTTAGCGATTAGCGATTAGGGGTTAGTTACTAAACGCTATACGCTACTGTAGAGTCAGCGAGTCTTACACCTTCATTGACAGCAGGATTAGGATACGATGATAACATTGATTTTCTTGTAAGTGAGGTATCGAAAGACAGCCTATTTCTTATAAAACCGAGAATAGATTTTGATGCCAAGCTATCAGAGCAAGATATTATCTCAGGGGATTGAAGTATACTTTTGAGAAATGAAAAATTTAACTATTAGAAAGGAGGTGATGTTTAATGAGAAGGGTTTTATATAAAACAATGCCATTGACAGTGGTTCTTATTTTAGTCTCCCTGTCAATAGCTTATACCATTCGACAAGCTCATGGTGGATTATCCCTTCAGAGGGTCCAGTTAGAACAGGTGTGTATGGTCAATGACTCTTTTGGAGGTAAACCTCAGATACCGGTTATAGTTGACGATAAAACATACTATGGGTGTTGCCCTGGTTGTGCTGAGAGGATTAAGAATGACCTATCAGTTAGGATAGCAACTGACCCTCTCAGTGGAGCTAAAGTTGATAAAGCAAAGGCAGTAACCGGTGCAAATGATAAAGGGAATGTGTTTTATTTTGAAAATGAGGAGAATTTTGAAAAATTTGCCGAGGCTGTAAAAGATAAAAAATAGAAAGGGGGTAAATACTGTGAAAAAGAGTGTCTTTATTTTGATCCTTGCAACTATTTTTATGGCAGGGTTATATGGCTATTCTTCAGCCCAGAAAAAAGAGGAGAGTAAACCCGGCGCCCACACCATGCATCATCAGATGTCCGAAAAGATGGAGGATATGGGCAAGATGATGGGAGAGATGCAGGGAGAGATGAAGGGTATGGATAAGATGATGGAGGATTCACATGCAGGTATGAGTAATGAGGATATGGCAAAGCTGCATGAGAAAATGAGCCAGATGCATGAGCAGATGAAGCAGATGCGTCAGCAGTTATCGGATATGCACCAGCAGATGATGGGAGGTGGAGAGGGCGGTATGATGGGTCACGGAACAATGGGACATGACCCCAGTATGAGAGGAGGACATACGGGCGGAACAGGGCAGGGGACATCGAGGAGCGGGCATGGTATGGGAAGCGGAAGTGGAGGTTCTGGAGGTATGATGCAGCAAAAGAAGTGATGTTGTGGAAAATTTATGTTCAAGAGTCAGGAGCCAGCAGATTTCTGGCTCCTGACTATATGAAGGAGAAATCTATATATGGAAACAGTGGCGATTGTTATGATGGTGCTTATGATGGCCGGATTTTTTGGCTTTGGTCTTCATGATAAAATGATGGGTGGTCACGATAAGAAAGACCAGAAGGAAGAATCGGAGATGCATAATCATGATAAAAAGCCCTCTGTAACTGTTCCGGTGGAACTTGAAAAAAAAGAGGAGGTAATTAGATGAAGGGGATATTGCTCATGTTTTTATTAAGTCTTGCCATATTCAGCGGTTGTGCCAGCACACAGGATGACGGCAGAGCGGGTTCGAGGTATGAAAAGAGCGGCGGTTCCGGACACAGGCATTAAGAGGTATTAGGGGATGGAGGCGTATGGGCAGTGAATGCCCATCTATTTGGAGGAGGTTACATGGGTAAAGCAAAAGAGAGTTCCATAACTGCTAATGCCAGCGAAGATCAGACGACGGAATTGATAAACAGATTGAGTAAGTCAGTTATACAACATCAGGTTTGCTGGCAGGTCTTTCCGGCTGAGGATATCGTTAGAGATAGAATCCAGAAGATTGGATTCAATCTGGAACTTTACGGGATCCATTATCACTCTGCCCATACGCCATATCCCGGCTGTGATGAATGTGTTAAAGTTTATAAAGACCTCCGTGATATTGCCGAATGGATTCTTCCGAAAGAAGAAAGGAAGTCATGGTATGAAATTGAATTTTTTCATGGGGAAATAGGATATACTGGATTAAGATACTTTAGACCTGAAATAACCCTCCGTGTAGAAATACGCCATAGGGAAGGTTATTTTGACCAAATTGATGAGTGCGAAATTCGGTGTCTTACTGAAATGATAGAGAAATTGAGCATGCTTGGAGCAAAGAAAGAAAAATGGAGCTGACAAAAAGGTATATTACTTTTGCTCAGAAACTTGCATGGAAGAATTTAAAAGAAATCCGCTGAAGTATATAAAAATTTTAAAGAAATGGTGGGGGGTGAAAAAGGAGTTAATAATGTTAAAAGAAAATATATTGAACGGGTTATCGGAAGCAATAGAATTGGTAAAAATTATGCATTCAGGTGAGTCCGATGAATATGTATCGTATGTAATTAAAGCTCTTAAAAACGCATCATCAATTATAACTGATTTGAAGGACTGCCATTTTGAAAAGTCCGCAAATAGCGGTGGCAGGAATTATGACAGCTAAAAATTATGGAGACAATAATTAACAAGAAAATAAAAAATTATATTCCACCAGCACACTGGGATTTTCTGACCCCTCTTTATGATAGAGGATGTGTCCTGTTGGGATTTGGCAGGAGATTCAGGCTCGGGATTATTCAAAGCTTAAATCTTACGGGAGCAGAAAGGATTTTAGATGCAGGCTGCGGAACTGGAACATCACTCCTTATGGTAAAAAAGCTTTATCCTGAAGTTGCGGCAGAAGGACTCGACCCTGATGAAAAGGCATTAGCTATTGCCCGTGAAAAGTCTTTAAAAAACAATGTCAGTGTCATATTGCACGGCGGCATAATGGATGATATGCCCTTTGAAAATAACACCTTTGATGTTGTGGTGTCATCTTTGGTTTTTCATCATCTTGAAAAAGGCGCTAAAATTGCGTCCTTAAGGGAATGTCTGCGTGTGTTGAAACCTAAAGGCAGGATGTTACTTGTTGATTTTGGACCACCTGGTCATTCTCCTGTTAGCCGTATTTTATCTAAGATATTTAGTTTGTTTGAGTCAATAGAAGACGGAAGGGAAGGGAAAATTCCTCTGCTTATGTTGGATGTCGGCTTCTCCGGTGTGAATGAAGTTGGGAGGTATCTTCACGGAATAAGTTTTTATGAGGGCTATAAATAGAAAGGAGGTATATGAAAATGTCTGATCTGCAAAAATTGGCATTCATAATTTTGTTAGCCATTGTGCCGATAATACCAGTATCTGCCATTTTTCCCATTCATTCAGAATGCGGGGAGAAGGGAGGGCAAAAAGCGGGTGAAAGGGGATTTTCTGAGGAAGGTGAAAAAATTAAAAAGAAAATAGCTATTCTTGAGGAAGAGCTCTCTTTTCTTGAGAAGGAGATAAGCAGGGATAAGGATATAGCCTCATGGGGGCAGAATCTTATAGCCCTCAGAATGACGAGGGATTTATTGAACAGGGACTTACCGGAAAAGAAGATGATATTGGACAATATGAGGAGCGATTTAGGAGATGAACTGAAGGATGAGATAGGATTTATCGAGCAGAATGCGGAAAAGGAAAAGGAGATTGGCACAGATGTCAGGATAGATATAGGCACAATAAAATATACACAGGCTTATATACAGGAAAATATACAACGAAAAGATGATTTATTAAAAACTTTAAAAAAAGAATTGGAGGAATTAGAAACAAAATTAGAAAAGGCTAAAGCAAAAGAAAAAAGTAAGGAGATTTTAAAATGAAACTCATGGATTATTTATGAAATTACATCACCTGCTTCTGATATTCTTGATTCTCGGTATAATCCACATGACATCGGTGGCTGCCTCTTCGCACAGTGAGGAGAAACATGAGAGGCATGATATTGATGAGATGAAAACCGAAAGGGCATCGGATGGTGTAAAACAGGAAGCAGTTACCCCGCCTGCTGTTGCCCATGAAATTCATGAACATCCTCAAAATGTTGAAACAGGTTCATTTAATATTATTGATAGGAATAAAAAACATGGACATGGTGCTGCTGCTATTTTTACCATATCTGTTGCTATTGTATCGGGAGTAATTACATTTTACTGGAGGGGTAATAAGGGATGAAAGAAGGTATGGGGGATTCTCCAATAGATAATATTAAAAAATCACTCGGTATAAGTGTTGTTCATTATCAAATTCCTTCTTATGCAAACAGGTTGCCTTATATTCTTGGAGGTATTACACTAATCTCCCTGATTATACTTTTTGTAAGCGGCATTATACTTACACAGTTTTATAATCCTGTTGTCTCTGATGCAAACAGGAGCATTGTATCCATAAAGAATGAGATATATCTCGGATGGTTTATAAGGGGGATACATTACTGGGCAATGAATGTTGTTATTGTAACAGCGCTGCTTCATCTTATCAGGGCATTTTTTACTTCGGCATATAAAAGACCGAGGGAGTTTACATGGTTTACAGGTGTATTGCTTCTATCTTTGATAGGTGGTTTTATATTTACAGGGACTGTCCTGAAATGGGATCAGGAGGGATACGAGGCATTACAGCATCATCTATGGGCAATGGAAAGGCTCGGAGTCATTGGGATTTTGCTTTCGGAGAAATTCTCAAGTCTTCATATATTAAGCAGGCTTTATACAATTCATATCTCGATACTGCCAATCCTCTTAGTAATTCTTTTATCAATTCATATATTTCTTATAAAGGTTCATGGGATTTCTCCTCTGCCGCGGGGAGGAGAAGTCAGGATGGTGGATTTTACTTCCCATATAAAACAGCTAACAAAATACGGAGCCTTTTCTCTCTTTCTCATTTCAATCGTTGCCATTATAATAGAGCCGCCTCTCGGAAGTGGTACTGTAGAAGGGATAGAAATTACCAAACCCCCCTGGATGTTCCTCTGGATATATTCATTAGAAAATATATGGGGTGATTTTTTGATAGTTGCCCCGTCTATTATTTTTATAGCACTGATCCTCTTGCCTATTATAGATAGGGGTAGCTCAATAAACCCGAGAGAAAGAAAGATAGGGGTTACGGTTTTTATTATAGTGTTGATGCTCCTTGCCGGGCTTACTATAAATGGAATGATTACCTCTGCAGGACATCATATGGAATAGTCTGTTTATTGAAAACTTAAATGTCTGTTTGGCAAGCATATTTTGGCATAGTTATTGAGTTAAATTATAGGAGATTTAAAAATGAAACTCATGTCAATTAAAAGGTTTATTTTATTGTTATCAACACTATTTCTTATCGAGGTAGTCAATACAGGTATCTCACATACTGAAGAAAAATTACCCGCCCCGGATTTTACCCTTATGACTCTGGATAGTAAAAAGGTTGCCTTAAAGGACTTGAAAGGAAAGTATGTATTTTTGAATTTCTGGGCAACATGGTGCGGCCCGTGTAAAGAAGAGATGCCGTCAATGGAGAGGCTCTATCAGAGGCTTAAATCAAAAAAGAATTTTACAATGCTGGCAGTATCAATAGATAAGGGAGGCTCTAAGGCGGTTAAGAGATTTATGGAAGAACATAAATTTACATTTACGGTTTTATTGGATGAGGATAGTGGGGCTGCAGCCGAATATGGCGTAATGGGCATCCCGTCTACATATCTTATAGACCCACAGGGATTCATAATGAACAGGGCAGTAGGGGCAAGGGAGTGGGACAGCGAAGAGAGCATAAAGTATTTTGAAAAAACATTGGAGGGAAAATGAAAATAGTTAATGAAGCTGTAAAAACCTTTTCTTTCACTTCCGTTATTTTTTCTTTTGTTCTATTTTTAAAATTATTACACTGTGGTTCAAAAGAAAAAATAAAAAGTCGTTCAAGAAAAAGTTTTTACAGCTTACTCATATTTTTGGGGTTTATATATTTTGTTTTAGTTGCAGGACAATCGGCTTTTGCGGAAGAAAGAACAGATAGATATAGGCTTGTAAATTTTGATTTGCTCGGTGCGGTGTTTGGAATGGCAAGGGTGGAGTATCAGCAGAATATAGATGAAAAAAGTGCATGGGCAGTGAGGGGTATCTTCTGGCATTCCACGACAGAAAGCTGGAAATGGGATTCCTATGGCGGCGGCTTTAGCTACAGGAAATATATTACCCATAATGCACCAGAGGGTGGATGGATTGGCGGAGGAATTGATGTTCTATACACTAATGCAAAGTATATGGGAAAAGAGGATAATGGTTATTTTGTTTTTCCTCATGCAGAGGCAGGATATACATTTTCTCTAACCCCCCATTCCCCCCCTTACCAACCTCCCCTTTCCCCTCCTTCTAAAGGAGGGGATAAAGGGGAGGTCAAAGGGGGGGATACAAAGGGGGGTTGGCTTATAACACCCTCTGTGAGTCTCGGCAATTATATAGGCAACATCGAGATATCCAATTCTAATATACCAATCAGCGGCGCAGGTATGAGGCTGTCGGTATTGGTGAGTTACCTCTTTTGAAAAGATGATGATAAATAGAAAAGAAAATAGGTTTATTGCTCATTGCTCATTGCTCATTGCTCATTGCTTGCTGCTTGCTAATATCGTCTTTGCCGAAGAATTGCCGGCATTAGACCTCCAGCAGCTTATTGATGAGGCGGTTAAGAATAATCCTGAGCTTATTTCTGCTAAATACCGTGTAAATGCCTTTAAAGAGGTTCCAAGTCAGATGGGGACATTGGCTGACCCAAAAATCGAGATAGGTCTGTTAAAGGTTCCAATGAATACCCTGTCGGCGAATGAGCCGATGAAGGAGATTACGGTAATGCAAAGCCTTCCATATCCGGGAAAGCTTTCTTTGAAATCCGATATGGCGCAGAGAGAGGCAGAGGCAGCAGAAGAAGAATATAAAGATATGGAGATAAAGCTTATACAGATGGTCAAGGATGCGTATTATGACCTCTACTTTATATATAAAGCCGTAGAGATAACCGAAAGGAATAAGCTTGCACTGCAGGATTTTGTAAAGATTGCAGAGGCTAAATACTCCGTAGGCATGGGGCTTCAGCAGGATGTGCTCAAGGCGCAGGTAGAGCTTTCTAAAACCATTGATGAGCTTATAAGGTTTGAAAGGGAGAGGCAGTCTGCAGAGGCAAGGCTTAATATACTCATGAACCGCCTCCCTCAATCGCTGCTTGGAAAGCCGGGAGATATAAAGAAAAATGAATTTAGATTTACGATTGAAGAATTACAATCTACATCTGTCGAGAATCGTCCCCTTCTTAAAGGGCTGGAAAAGATGATAGAGAGATATAAGGCTGCTTACAATCTTGCGAAGCTTGAATATTATCCTGATTTTGATGTGGGTTTAAGTCTGGGGCAGGAAAAGAATAATATGAATTCTGTATCAGGGAAATTCTCTTTGAACATTCCCCTCTGGTATAAGACAAAGCAGGATAAAAAGGTGGTTGAAGAATCTTATAATATAAATTCAGCAAAGGAGCGATACAATGCAGCGAAAAATGATATTTTTCTAAAGATAAAGGAGATTATGGCAGAGGAAGAGAAGGGGAGAAGATTGATAGAGTTGTTTTTAAGCGGGATAATACCGCAGGCAACCCAATCCTTATCCTCTGCTTTGGCAGGGTATCAGGTGAATAAGGTGGATTTCCTTACTCTTCTCGATAATCAGATTACGCTCTTTAATTATCAGGTTCAATATGAGAGGGTTCTGTCAGATTATGAAAGAAAATTGGCAGAGCTCGAGGCAGTGGTGGGGAAAAGACTATTTTGATTTACGATTTACAATTTACGATTTACGATTTTAAACCCTAAGATTTTAAATTGTAAATTGTAAATCGTAAATTGTAAATATTACGGGGGGGTTTAAATGTCAGATCGCAATCAAATAAGGGAGTTGATAAAATTCGCTGGATTTATATTTCTGGCATTAGTTATAGGTCTCGGATTCTTTTATCGTGAAGAAATAATCCCATATATCGAAGGTATTATTTCCGGTAAGCCTGTTGAGCATAAGAAAGCGGAGGGTGAACATAAAGGGCATGAAGTTACAACATCCCAAAAAACAGAAGGGAAGCCTGTTCCCGAAGGCCTGCCCCCGAATGCTTCTATCGGGGGTAGTAATCGGGGAAAGGAGCGAAAGATACTCTACTGGAAAGACCCTATGACACCCGGTTATACCTCTGACAAACCAGGTAAGTCTCCATTTATGGATATGGATCTTGTCCCTGTATATGAGGACGAAGAAGGTGCTGCACCGGGGACAGTAAAGATTGACCCTACAACAGTCCAAAGTATAGGTGTCAGGACAGAGAAGGTTGCCATTACGCCCCTTCGCAGAAGCATAAGGACTGTCGGCAGGATTGACTACGATGAGAGAAAGGTTACACATATTCATACAAAGATACAGGGATGGGTTGAGAAGTTATATGTTGATTTTACAGGTAAGGAGGTAAATGAAGGGGATATATTATTGGAGGTCTACAGTCCCGAGCTTGTCTCGGCACAGCAAGAGTATCTATTGGCATTGGAGTATGCAAAGTCA
>JACQEW010000346.1 GCA_016200365.1 Nitrospinota bacterium | reverse complement strand
TATCATCTGAAACCTTTTATCCATGAGGGTCTTTCTCTTTTTTGCCATCTCTATATCGGGATTTGGGATATACAATGCCCTTGATTTTTTCCTCAATCAGGTATATAGTTTTATTCCATGAAGATATTAAAAAATCTTTTTGCTTACTGCTTACTGCCTACTGCTTACTGCCTGATGTTTACTCCCTATGCCTCTGCAGCAGGACCTTTTATAGCAGATATATCCGTAACCAACTCATCCGAAAATCTGGCGCTCTCTGCAAGGTTAAAGGGCGGTTTTACGAATGAGATCGTGGAGATTATTCACAGCGGCGCCCCGGCCACCTTTACCTACTATATCGAGCTGATGCGCTACCGCTCAGGATGGACGGATAGCTCCGAATACTCGAAGATAATCAAGAGGACTGTTAAATACGATGTATTGATGAAGGAATATAAATTTACCGAGGTGGTAGAGGAGCCTCCGCTTTCCGCCAAACCCCCATCTTTGGAAAAAGGGAGCATTTCCAATCCGCCGGATGTGCCGGTAAATTTACCTGTTGCGGAAAAAACAGAGGGTGATAAAAAAACCAGTGAAAAGATTACAAAGGACTTCGAGGAATTGAAAAAATGGCTGTCCGGACTGGAATCCATCAAATTGGCTCAATCTAAGCAGATATTGCCCGGCAATAAATACTATATAAGCATCAAGGCGGATTTAAAGACCATCAAGCTCTGGTTCCCCTTTAACTACATATTTTTCTTTGTATCTCCCTTTGTATCTCTGTGGGATGTAACTACGGATTGGGAAGTATCATCGCCGTTTAGTGCAGACTGAATATGCCGATTCAGAACAAAACCTGATAGAACACAGATGACACGGATTATACGGATTTTCACGGATTATGGAACAAGATGCAAGAGACAAGATGCAAGATTTTTTTCTTACTTCTTACTTCTTACTTCTTGATGTATCTGTGTCAATCCGTATCATCCGTGTCATCCGTGTTCTATTGAAAATTTTATAAATTCCTTGTATATGGACAATAATATCTCCCTTAATCATCATCTTTCGGAAGATTATCTCCGCAAAAAGAAAAGGCGAACACGCTGGATTATTTTCGGGCTTCTATCCCTTTTAATCGTTTTAACCGCTGTTGAGATTTATATCCAGCAGTCCCATATTTCAACTCCGCTTGCCGGCAATATTGCAGTTCTTCTTCTTGTCAATGTCAATATCATCCTCCTCGCAATCCTGATCCTGATGGTTGCGAAGAATCTGGTTAAGCTTTACCTGGACAGAAAATGGAAGATAATAGGTGCAAGGTTCAGGACGAAGCTAGTTTTATCCTTTGCGGTCATCACCTTCGTTCCTTCGCTCCTTCTGTTCCTTGTAGCCAGCGGGCTTCTCACGAACAGCATAAACAACTGGTTCAACCAGCAGATAGAAAAATCCCTGAAGGAATCTCTGGAAGTGGCTGAAGGTTATTATGCAGGCTCGGGAAAAAATATCCTGACCTTCGCAAATGTGCTGAACGAAACATTTTCCGGGAAAAATATGATGGCGAAGGAGGGCATTTCATCACTTAAAAATACAGTTCTTCAAAAACGGGTTGATTATAAAGTTGACGGCATCCTTGTTTTCGACAGAAACCTGAGCCTTATTGCCGAATCTATAGAGACTGCCCTTAAAAGCAGGATAATGACGGCAAACAGCAACCAGTTGCCGGCTTTACTGGAAAGGGCTTTAAACGGCGAAGAGGCAGCGGAGATTTTATCGCTTGACAATAAAAAGCTCGTAGCCGGCATATCGCCGATAAAAGGCAGCCGGCAGCCTGCAGCGGGAAATCAGGAAATTGCCGGGGTTACAGTTGTATTATGGTTTGCCTCTGCCGATATGGTCGGCAAGATAGGGAGCATTGTCAACGCCCTCGAGGAGTATAAGCAGTTGAAGCTCCTCAAAAACCCCATCAAGCTGAGCTACGAGATAACCCTTCTCCTTATCACCCTTTTGATACTATTCTCTGCCGTATGGTTCGGATTCTATATGGCTAAAGGCATAACTGTTCCGATAAAAGAGCTGGCAGAGGCTACTAAATCCGTAGCGGAGGGGAACCTCGATTTCAAGGTGAATGTAAAGGCTAACGATGAGATAGGGATGCTGGTGGAATCATTCAACCAGATGACCTCCGATTTAAAGGACGGCAAGATGGCGATAGAAAGGGCTAATGAGGAAATGAGGAAGACGAACATCGAGCTTGAGAGAAGAAAAGGCTATATGGAAACGGTATTGGAAAATATAGCCACAGGCGTAATATCCATAGACAGTCACGGCAGGGTCTCGACAATAAATCACGCCGCATCGAAGATATTGAATATTAATCCCGATGAGATTAAGGGGGAATCTTACAAAAACGCCTTTGACGCCTCTTATTTGAACCCTGTAAGGGCGATGATAAAGGGTATGAGTGAGGCGGAGAGGGAGAATACAAAAGGGCAGATACAGATTATGGTAGGAGGAAGGGTGCTTACCCTTACGGTGAGCATAACGGTTTTGAGGGATGGTAACTGGAAATATCTGGGGATGGTAATAGTCTTCGATGACCTGACAGAATTGATAAAGGCACAGAAGACCGCTGCATGGAGGGAAGTTGCAAGGGGCATAGCCCATGAAATAAAAAATCCCCTTACCCCGATACAGTTGAATACCCAGAGATTGAAGAAAAAGTTTAAGGAGGGCTCTCCGGATTTTAAAACCGTATTCGACGAAGGCACTAATGTAATTATTCAGGAGGTAGAGGGCTTAAAAAAACTGGTGGACGAATTCTCCAAATTCGCCCGCATGCCGGAGCCGAACCCCAGACCTTATAAGCTGCACAGGATTATAGATGACGCCTTGACCCTTTACAGAAATACGAGAAAGGGTATAAAATTCATTACGAGCTATGATTCCGGAATAGATACGATAAATGTAGACCATGAGCAGTTCAAGAGGGTGTTTATTAATCTCATAGAAAATTCCATAGATGCAGTGAACGGTAACGGTGTCATAGAAATAAACACATCCCTTGACCGCAACGGCAGAACGGTGAGGATTGAGGTGGCGGATAATGGAATCGGCATTCCCGATAAAAACAAGGACAAGCTGTTTCTGCCTTACTTTTCGACAAAGAAAAAAGGGTCGGGTCTCGGGCTCGCTATCGTAAACAGGATAGTGGCGGACCACGATGGAGTTATAAGGGTTGAAGACAACCTGCAGGGAGGGGCAAGATTTGTAATAGAACTGCCGGTATGAAAATAGGGCACCAGAGCACCAGACACCAGAGCACCAGTATTGAGAAAAACTGGTGACTGGTGACTGGTAACTGGTGACTGGTGTTATGGACAAAGGTCATATTTTAATAGTAGACGATGAAGAGAATATACTCTCCTCTCTGGAGGGTATATTGACAGATGAGGGTTTCTCTATTCTAAAGGCGAAGGATGGCGCCGAGGCGCTGAAGATGATTAAATCCGGCAATCCCGATTTGGTCCTCCTCGATATATGGATACCGGGACTCGACGGAATCCAGACACTCAAGGCGATAAAAAAAATAAGAGCGGACCTGAATGTGATTATGATGTCAGGTCACGGCACCATTGAAACTGCTGTGAGGGCGACAAAACTCGGAGCCTTTGACTTCATAGAAAAACCCCTCTCTCTCGAAAGTGTCATTTCAACAGTCCGATCTGCACTGGAGCATGCAAAATCCGTTCAGGAAACCCCCGCTGTTTCAAATATCGAGACAGAAGAAATAATAGGAAACAGCAGTGCCATATTGGATGTAAAAAGATTGCTTAAAACAGCATCCGTCTGCAGCAAAAATATACTCATTCAGGGAGAGAGGGGAACAGGAAAGGAGTTTATTGCAAGGGCGATACATCTTCAATGTCCAAGGAGAGATATGCCATTTATAAAAATAAACTGTTCCGCCCTCAAAGATGAGGAGGCTGAAGATACCCTTTTTGGCGTTAAATCAAGCAGTAAGCAGGGGGGGCAAAAAGGAAGAATTGAACAGGCAGAAGGGGGAACACTCTTTCTTGATGATATAGAGGGTTTAAGTATAAAACTTCAAAACAAGCTGATTAAAATAATCAGGGATAAAAAATTTAAAAGAAAGGGAGACAGACGCTTCATACCTTTGGATGCGGGGATTATAGCATCTTCAAATCAGGCGCTGGCGGATGAGGTTAAAAAGGGTAAATTTAAGGAGGGACTCTTAAACCTCCTGAAAGAAATTACAATAAATCTTCCGTCCTTAAAGGATCGGATAGAGGATATGTCCGAGCTTGTCGGATATTTTATTAAATATTTTAATGTTGAATATGGCAAGAGAATCGAGAAAATTGACGATGATGCCGTAGAGATACTGAAAAACTTTGACTGGCATGGAAATGCAAAGGAGCTGAAGAATGTAGTCGAGCATATTATTATGACTGTGCAGGGAAATACTATTACTTCAAAGGATGTATCTGCAGTCCTGCCCGGCATACCTGTTAAGGGGAGGTCGGCACTCTTTGACGGCTACAGCTCGATGGAGGAGGCGGAGAAGGCGTGGGAGACGGAATTTATCACACACCATCTCAAAAAATATAACTGGGATATAGCAAAGACTGCGGTAAGCCTGAATACCGACAGAACGAATCTGCTTGGAAGGCTGAAAAGGCTCGAAATTCCGATTTCTTCTCCCTTTATAAACGAGGGTAAGACCGGATTTGTCCTTCAGAAGACGCTAAAGAGGAGCGTGGTTCTCTGCGGTCAGGGTCTGCATTCGGGATTAAAGACAGGCTTGATTTTATCTCCGCTGCCGCCGAACAAGGGGATAATATTCGGCGATATATCATCGGGCGAGACAGTCCCTGCAAATCTGGACTATGTTCAATCAACAGACTATGCAACCACGCTGAAGAGCGGGATGACATCCGTCAAAACCGTAGAGCATATTATGGCAGTTCTCCATATGTATGGTATTACAAATCTCCTTATAAAAATAGGGGATGAGGTGCCTATCATGGACGGCTCTGCTGCGGACTTCTGTCAATTGATTGAAGATGGAGGCATAGAGGAGCAGGATGAAGTTGTGGAGGAGTTGATTATCGTCAGTAAATATACCATAGGAGATATTCCTGAACATGGACAGGAACAGGTTTCAAGCGGGAGATATATTTATATAGAGCCTTCGGAAAGATTTTCCGTCCATTATTCACTGGATTATCCCTCTCCTATCGGAAGGCTGGAATATGCCTTTACAGCAAACGGGAAAGAGTTCTTTAAAAACGAGATAGCGCCGGCAAGGACATTCGCCTTTATAAAGGACTATGAAAAACTGGAGGAGATGGGATTAGGCAGCGGCGGCAAGCTGAGTAATGTAATTTTAGTGGACAATGAAAAGGTTATAAATACACCGCTGAGATTCAATGACGAGTTTGTCAGGCATAAGATCCTCGATATAATCGGAGATTTCTATCTCCTCGGCAGACCGATAAGGGGGCGAATAACAGCCAGAATGACAGGACATACTGAAAATATCGCCCTGCTGAAAAAGATAAAAGAACAAAAACCTAATGCAACCACAGATTACACAGATTAAAAAAGTGTAAGTGTAAGTGTAAGTGTAAGTTAAAAGATTTTATTTACCTATCCCTTACACTCTTCACTTTCACTTTTTTATTTTATGAACTTACTTATTGATAAATATAACAGGAAGATTGATTATATTCGAGTATCTATAACAGACAGATGCGACCTCAAATGTATCTACTGCACCCCGAAGGACAGCGGCAGACATTCACGGCGGAGGGCAATACTGCGGTTTGAGGAGATCACAAGAATTGTAAGGTGTTTTGCGAATATGGGGGTGCATCATGTGAGAATAACCGGCGGCGAGCCTTTGATGAGAAAAGGACTCGTGTCATTGATTGAACAGTTATCACGAATTGACGGAATAGATGACCTTGCCATGACTACAAACGCTACTTTGCTCGCCCGATATGCAAGAGACTTAAAAGAGGCGGGATTAAAAAGGGTAAATATAAGTCTCGATACTTTAAAACCTGAAATTTTTAAAATCATAAGCGGTGGGGGGAGGCTTGAAGATGTTTTAAACGGCATCAGGGCTGCAGTAAATTTCGGACTGACTCCTATCAACCTGAATGCCGTTGCAATGAAAGGTTTAAATGATAACGAGCTTATCGCACTGGTAGATTTCGCTATAGAAAATAATGCAAATATGAGATTCATAGAGTGTATGCCTGTGGGGCGCCTCGGCAATCTGGGAAAAGAGAGGTTCATATCCGTCAAAGAAATAAAATCCCTGATCGGAAATCATTTTGAATTAATCCCCTCCATCCCCCCTTTACTAAAGGGGGGAGCAAAAGTTATTCCCCCTTTACTAAAGGGGGGCGAGGGGGGATTAGTGGGAGGCGGTCCTGCATCATATTTCCATATAAAATCAGCAATCAGCAATCAGCAATCAGCAATCAAGATAGGTTTTATATCACCCATAACGCAGCACTTCTGCGAATACTGCAACAGGGTAAGATTGACGGCAGAGGGAATTTTAAGATTATGTCTGGGACAAAAATCTGAAATAGATTTGAGAGATTATATCAGATCGGGGATTAGCGACGATGCACTTCAGGAGATTATCGTAAAGGCTGTTCTGAACAAACCGCAGGGACACCAATTCTCTGCTTACAGCCAGCAGGGACAGGTTTCAACAGACGAAGGTATTCCTATCGAAAAGGCGATGTCAATGATAGGAGGATAAATTCCTCACACCTTTCAAAACTCCCCAATCGGCAGTGTGTTTATTTTTTTCCCTTTTGCGTGCAGTATTGTCAGCCCAACGAGTTCTTTGTCATGATAATGACAAAGAATGTCATCTTCCATTATGCTGTCGTTTGCTTGTTGAGGCTTTCTAAAGCTTATATAAAGCACATCCGCCTCCTCATCATAATCAACCCATATCTTTTTAGATGGCATCTTTAAAAGATAGGGGATAGCCTCTTTTATGTCTATCATTTTTTCCATATAACCCCCTTTCTCATAATCTTTTCTGGTTTAGAAGTCATAAAGGCTGTTATTACAAATCCACCATTTCCTTGTTCTTTATATATTACGATAATATGTTTTTCAGAGATAGATGTTTTTTCATAATATTTAATTGCTACAAGTTCAGTCTTTTCACCACTAACTATAATATCAGGATTTTCCAGAGTTTCAAAAACCAGGTCTTGATTACCAGCCATATAATCATGGGATTCCACAATATGAGACCATCGCTCTGCCGTAAGCCGTATCACTTTACCGTTCTTTGAAATAACTGTTCCGAGCATAATTAAATCATCCTATTTTTTAGCATAATTTTTAACTCATAATATGTATAGATGGTGCCTTTATGGAGACAAGCACCTCTGCCCCTTCCGATAGGGAAAGCTCATTACATGAGAGCCGGGTAATCAAGGCAATGAGCGGAAAACCACAGTCAAGAAAAACCCTGACCATAACGCCTTCATGAGATATACCTGTAACCTTTGCTGGTATTCGATTTCTGGCGCTGCTCTGAAGGGGCGACCCCTTTTCCAGTATTATCTCCTCTGCCCGTATACACACAACCACATCTTCTTTCAACCCGCCGGGGTCAACGGCTGTAAGCTCTCTTTCTTTAACCCTTACGATTAAGAGCCCATCCTTGTTCCCGACAATCTTACCGGGCATTACATTTTCCATCCCGACAACTTTCGCAACATCGGGATTCACAGGTCTGCTGAACACTTCATGGACAGAGCCGACCTGCTGTATTGCGCCGTTACTCATAACAGCCATCCTGTCGCCGAGAGTAATAGCCTCGATTCTATCATGTGTAACAAGGATTACAGGTATTTTAAAATCTTTTAACATAGCCCTTATCTCCCTCCTCAACCTCTCCTTCGTAGGAATATCGAGGGACGAGAACGGCTCATCGAGGAGGAGCATCCGAGGCTCCCTTATCAATGTCCTTGCCAGAGCAACCCTTTGTTTCTCTCCCCCTGAAAGCTTAACAGGTCTTCTATCTTTAATTTCGGCGATTTTAAACAAATTGAGCATATCTTTTAGTTTTCCTGTTTTCTCTGTTTTTGAAAAACCCGATAGATTATAGATTATATTCTCCTGAACAGTCAGGTGAGGAAAAAGCGCATGCTCCTGAAACAGATAGCCGAGTCTTCTATTCTGTGCAGGGAGAGAGTAATTTTTATCCGTGTCAAGCCATGTAGTATCGTTAAACTTAATAACTCCTCTCTGCGGAATATCGAGACCGGCAATGCACCTCAAGACAGTGGTTTTCCCGACACCGGATGGACCAAAGAGAACTGTCCACGAGGAGTCTATCGGCAGTTTGAGATTAACAACCACCCCTTTCCCCTCCTTCATAAGGAGGGGATTAAGGGGAGGTCTTCCATCCTCAAATCTCTTTTCAATATCTATTAGAACCTCTGGGGCCATACAGACCAGACCTTTCTATTAACTGCATATACAATAGAAAGAATCAAAAATGATACTATAAGAAGAAAAAAGGCTGTTGATGCTGCCTCTGAATATTTCAGCGCCTGCACATTATCATAAATATCAATGGAGACCGTCCTTGTAACACCCGGTATATTGCCGCCGACCATAAGCACAACGCCAAATTCACCAAGTGTATGGGCAAAGGAGAGGACAATGCCTGTAATTATGCCTGAAACCGAAAGAGGAATTATAATGGTAAAAAAGGTCTTTACTTTCGATGAGCCAAGCGTCCATGCAGCCTCTATGAGCCTGCGGTCTACTGTCTCAAAGGACGAGGCAAAGGGCTGGACTGCAAAGGGCAGGCTGTAAAATACAGATGCGATGACAAGTCCTGAAAAGGAAAACGGCAGGGTGGCGCCGAAAAGCTCCACCCATAGTCTGCCTATAAGATTATTCGGGCTTATTGCCACGAGTATGTAAAATCCCAATACAGTAGGCGGCAGCACAAGAGGCAGGGCAACCACCGCCTCTATGAGAAATTTCCACCGCCATTTTGAAAAACTTATCCAATAGGCAATCGGAACACCGATTATCACAAGGATTACGGAGACGACAGAAGCCAATTTGGCGGTAAGTATTATTGGTTCCCAGTTCATAAAATTCAGGGGTTAGCGATTAGTAAAAACCTAACCCCTATACGCTAAACGCTATTCGTTATTCGCTGCCTTAAATCCATATTTTTTCAAAATCGAAACTCCCTCTGCGCTTTTTACAAAATCTGCAAACTGTTTTGCAGTAGTATTTTTTTCAGAGTCTTTAAGCAGGATAAATCCCTGTTTTAAGGGATTATGATATTCAGATGGAATCTCCCAATATCTTCCATTCTCTATCATTTTAGGCGATATGGCAAGTGAGAGGGCTATAATTCCAATATCTGCTGCTCCGCTCTGGACAAACTGTGCGGTTTGAGAAATATTTTCACCCATAACAAATTTATCTTTTACCTTTTCAAAAAACCCTTCATGCAGAAGGGATTCCTTTGCAGCCATTCCGTAGGGCGCATGTTCGGGGTTTGCAATTGCAATCTTCTTCACAGACGGGTGCAAAAGACTTTCAAATTTTAATTTTCCAACATCAACAGGCGATTTAGAGGAAACCCATATAACAATCCTGCCGACAGCATACATAACAGGAGACTCACCTTTTAAACCGTATCCTTCTTCAGCCAATTTTTCGGGATATTTCATATCTGCCGAAAAAAAGATATCAAAGGGCGCCCCGTTTTTAATCTGGCTGAAGAAATTTCCCGAAGAGCCGTAAGAGACTTTTATCCTTGAATCAGGGTATATCCCGCCAAAGACTTTAATCAAATCCTGCATTGCAAACTGAAGGTCGGATGCCGCTGCAATGAGGACTTCGGATTTATCAGCCCATATATTAGCAGTAGGCAGTAGGCAGTAAGCAGTAAGCAGTAAGCAGTATATAATGATTTTCATTTAAAAATTATAGCATAATTTAAAAAACAATCTGATATATTGCCTTTATACTTTTAAAAAACAGAAGGAGCGGTCGGACTATATAGTAAAGGTAACCGACACGACTTGAAGATAGAGAATATCTCTTAACAAGAAAATCTCTCTCCGGAAATATATATTTTATCATATATGCAATTCTCCTCCTCCACCCTTTCAGTAACAAGAGATAAAGTATATGTCCTACATCAACGGTATAATGATTTGTAGTGGTTTTCCTGTATACCCTTGCTTTAAACGAGTCAGACTTTAAAGGCTTAAATGCCTCCAATACCACGGATGGAATTTCTGTTTTGAGAAGCTCCTTCGTATAAGAAAGTGTAGAATATAGCGGTATCTCTATATTGTAACTCCTTACCCGCTCGATAAAACTCTCCCAATCAATATTGTCCCTGTATGTCCTTATAAATTCATGTATGTCGCAGAGCCATATTAGTTTGTGCATACCATGATTTACGGATTGATGGACTGACATATAGATAAGCATATCTTCATTATCGGGCGTAAATGCCTGTATATTCCCCGATGCAAAGCTAAAGCTTTGCCCTACACATCTTTTCCAGAGGTCTTCTGTCCCGGGAAACCATATATCCCAGTGAAAATCTATTAATGCAGGAAACTCTCCGTCCTTTAAAAACCCGAGGTGTCCATGAGGTGTAAGGGAATAGCCCGCTTTTGACATCTCCCCCATAATTAGCGGAATCGCCTCCTTTTTTATTAATACATCCACATCCGACATGGGCCGTAAGCCTGCATTCTTGTATATCTTCTCGATTAAATAAATCCCTTTGAGCAGAATGACCTGAATACCTATTCCATGCAGCCTTTTCAGGACTTCATAAAATTCGTCTAACAGATGGATATTTGAGAGGAGGTTGGAGTAGTATCGGGCTGATAGTTCTTTTAGATTGTAGGGCAACTCTTTAGAGTTGCTTGAATCAGCAAGGCTAAAGCCTTGCCCTACGAGCTTTTTTAGATGGTGATATAAAAGAGAATCCACCCCCTCATCCCCTGCCCTTCTTATTAAATAATCCCAGTTGAGTGTCTCTTCGCAGAGCTCGGAAATCCTGATTTTTTGTTTATCGTTTAAATTGAGGCGGGATATTACAATAAGGAGCTCTTCTTCTAACTCATAACTCATAACTCACAACTCTTAACTCATTTAGAATATCTATTAATCAACCCTTCTACCCTGCCCACTGCATCCTCTATGTTTTTTAACTTATGGGGGAATCTCTTTTGAATATCTTCGGCAATATCTTTCGCCGTTTTTTTACCATCGAACAAATCAAGTATTGC
>JACQEW010000356.1 GCA_016200365.1 Nitrospinota bacterium | reverse complement strand
TCTGCAATGATAATGGCATCCCCTTTGGCTATTGTGGTATCGCTAAATCTTATGATGTCCCTCCCTGCCGATATGTAGCTTATTGAATAATCCTCTATAAGATACCTGCCATCGCTCGGGACAAGCGACTCAAAGGGGAGGAGGTTGAGATTGCCGTCAGGGCTTATGAATAACTGCTTCCGATCTTTAATATAAGGCTCGAGGGGTTTGAGCACTATATCGTATATATCGGATGCCTTTCTGTTTAAAATCTCTTGAGCAGGGATTTTACCTGACTTTATCTTGTTCATCTCCTGAAGGTATGCCCCAATATGCCTTTCTATATCCTCTGTCTTCCCTATCTCTATAAGTCTCACCTCTGGTTTCTCTTGTGGAACCTGTCCCCGAATGTCTCTATCGGGGAGCAGGATAAATGCAAGATATTCTGGTTTTTCCCATTTATTATTCTTAAAGTTGTATGAATTAATCCTTGCAAAGTCTATATAAACTGAATCTCTTGGCAGGAGCTTTGTTATACTCTGGACATCGGCATTACCTGCCTGTTTTTCAAGGGCAAAGTCTTTGCTCAGTCTGCTTAAGTTTGCCTCAAGTCCCTCTTTTTGTCTTTCAAGCTCAGTAATCCTGTTTCTGTGAGCCTCAAAACTCCCGTCTTTATGTTTTGATAACTGCATCTTTGCAAGCTCTCTGCGAATATTGAGCAGCTCATTAAACCTTTTTCTTATTTCAGGGTCTTTTGATTGCATTGCCGCATCCATATATCTCCCCTGTGCCTCGAGGACAGCCCCCTTCCATTTCAGCCATGAGTTAAATGTATCAGTTATAGCTTGTCCTCGAATGTCTTTATCGGGGACTTGTCCCCGAATAGCCTGCCCCGCACTTGATGCGGGGTCTTTATCGGGGAATTGCATATATTTGACTGTATGGAACATAAAGGCATGGATAGAGTATTCATTCTGATTCATGTATCCGATTTTCTCTCTTTCATTTAGGAGTAAAAATACATTCTCTCTCATCAAGTCCTTTATAGAAATCCCTCTCTTGAAAAAATTATGACTCTCAATATGTTTATCAGTTGAGGCATAAAGAAATGCTAAATTGCTGAGACTCGTTGCTACATTAGGATGCTCTTTACCTAATGCCTTCTCATATATCTCAAGTGCCTTCTTATATAATGGCTCTGCTTCTACATATCTGCCTGTTGAATCATAAAGCAATGCCAGATTGTTAAGACTTCCTGCTACATCAGGATGCTCATTACCAAGGGCTTTTTCATGTATCTCAATCGCCCTTTTATATAATGGCTCTGCATCTGAATATCTGCCTGTGGATTCATAAAGCAATGCCAGATTGTTAAGACTTGCCGCTACATCAGGATGCTCTCTCCCAAGTGCCTTCTCTCTTATCTCAAGCGCTCTTTTATGCAATGGCTCTGCATCTGAATATCTGCCTGTTGAATAATAAAGCAATGCTAAATTGTTAATACTTGCCACTACAGAAGGATGTTCCCTGCCAAGTATCTTTTCTTTTATCTCAAGCGCTCTTTTATATAATGGCTCTGCATCTGAATATCTGCCTGCATTTCTATATAGCTCAGCCAGATTGTTAAGACTTTGTGCTACATCAGGATGCTCCCTCCCAAGTGCCTTCTCTCTTATCTCAAGAGACCTTTTTACATAATTGATTGCCTCCTCATATCTCCCCTGCCCATACAACTCTCCTGCCTTCTGGTTAAGTCTTTTGGCTTCATCAAGCCCCTGCCCCATTACCCCTTGAGAAAAGAACAGAGACAAAAAGAGCGCCAATACAACCATTCGCCCTTTCATCATAAATACCTCCCCCGCCCTTTATCCCCCATTTGTGCCTTTCCTGCTTTTTTACGAAAGCCTTCTCTTTAGAATCTCATAAAAGTTTTCCCTTTTTCCAATCATCAGGAAATGTATAATTTTTTGAGATTCTTCTACAGAATATGCGATTCTATATTCCACTCTGTTTTTCCTAAAGTGATAGCTCACCACACCTTCAAGGTCTCCATGTAACTTCTCATGGATGTAAGGGGCAAGCAGTATCTTTTCTATATGAATATCGTATATTTCTCTTGCAACAGCCTTGTCCAGTTTCTTTAAGTCGGATTTAATTTTTGGATGATACTCATCTTTATATGACATCCTTAAAGGTCTCCTGTCTTGTCAGGGTTTTAACCTTTTTTGATTTTATCTCTTTCATTCTTTTGGCTATTTCTTTGCCCTCCCCTGACAAGAGAAGAAGCAGCGTCTCTCTGTCTTCATTATTCATCCTCTTAATCGAGCTTGCTATGTCTTCAACTTTCAGGTCAACCATTACACCGACACCCATATTTTCCTCCTAATTGTGGGGTCCCATACTTAATTAATGAATTAAGTAAGCTGTCCCCATCGTAATTCTCCCCCTGCCTCATGTCAGGCAATTTTAATATAATGTTACTTTTTAAATCAAGGATGCCCAAATTCTGATTTATATTTTATAATACCTTACGCATCAATACTCTGTGCTTTTTGAAGCTTGCCGCTGTAATCTATGTAAAGGGTCTTCCATTCTGTGAATATGTCGAGGGCTGTTGTGCCGCCTTCCCTATGACCGTTCCCTGTCTGGTTTACCCCTCCGAATGGGAGATGAACCTCCGCACCAATCGTAGATGAATTTATGTATGTGATGCCTGCGTATATATCCCTCATTGCAACAAATGCCTTGTTTACATCCTGTGTATAGATGGATGATGACAGACCATATTTAATTCCGTTTACCACATCTATTGCATCTTCAAGACTGTCAACTGTTATTATGGAGACTGTTGGACCAAATATCTCCTCCTGTGCAATCCTCATATTCCTATCCACATCTACGAATATGGTAGGTTTATAAAAGCAGCCATTCTCACAGCCTTTATCAGTGCAGATTTCACCGCCAATAAGTAATCTCGCACCTTCATCTTTACCAATTTTTGTATAACCATGAATCTTGTTTAACTGGGATTCGTTTATAACCGGACCTACATCAGTATCAGGTAAAAGCCCATTACCGCATTTGAGAGCCTTTGCCCTTTCTGAGAATTTTGATATAAAATCCTTTGCAACAGCCTTATGCACCACGACCCTGCTTGCAGCAGTGCATCTCTGCCCTGCAGTTCCAAATCCTCCCCATATAGCTCCCTCTACTGCTAAATCCAGATTTGCATCGTCCATAACGATAATGGCATTTTTTCCGCCCATCTCAAGGGAGCAT
>JACQEW010000355.1 GCA_016200365.1 Nitrospinota bacterium | reverse complement strand
CTTGCCTTGTCTATATATTGGAGTTTATATTTGAGGGGGCAGGTTTCATAAGTAGATAATCTGCTGTGGGAGTAAATAGGCATAGACTGACTTATTAAATAATAAACTATTTTAAAAGATTTTAGGTCTTTCGTATTTTATAGTGAACGAATTAAATAATTTGATATTGCGTATCTGTCATTCCGAGTGAAACGAGGAATCTTAGATTTCTCCCGGAGCCTGCCCTGAGCGAAACATCGAGATTCTTCGCCTTCGGCTCAGAATGACAAAAGCGAAGGGGTCGAAATGACAACTTTCTTTTTTCGTTCACTAATACAAAGCTATTATATTGCATTTCCTCTCCATTTCCAACGGTTTTATAACACGGTTTTATAATCTTCTTTCTTGACTATTTTACCTTCAATTTCTATAATCCATCATAATGTTGAATAAACTTAAAAGACAATGTTATCTGTTGAAGGAAAAATGGGAAGGCTTTAAATATGATTGATCATCGAAATACGCATCAGGACAGCCACCATCATAAACATGACCATGGACAGCACGCTCATGTCCATACCCACGGTGCTGTCGACCCATCCATTCTTACCACTCAGCGAGGAATCTGGGCCATCAAGTGGTCGTTCATTGGACTGTTCGCTACCGCCGCTTTTCAGATCGTCATCGTCATGTTTTCCGGTAGTGTGGCGCTTCTTGCTGACACGATTCATAATATTGGGGACGCTGCCACTGCTATTCCGCTGTGGATTGCTTTTAAGCTTGCACGCCGGAAACCCACTAAACGATTTACCTATGGCTACGGCCGCATAGAGGACCTGGCAGGCGTAGCAATTGTATTCACGATTCTGCTTAGCGCCATTGTTGCGGCCTACGAGTCCATTGATCGCTTCTTCCATCCGCAGATCGTGCACTATCTGTGGGCTGTAGTGGTTGCATCGGTGATTGGGTTCATCGGCAATGAGGCGGTAGCCCAATTTCGTATTAAGGTTGGCAAGGAAATCGGCAGCGCCGCTCTCATCGCTGATGGTCATCACGCCAGGGTAGACGGCCTCACCAGTCTGGCCGTGCTCTTTGGTGCCGTCGGGGTCTGGCTGGGGTATCCGCTGGCTGACCCTGTGGTCGGTCTTCTCATTACTGCTGCAATTCTCAGAATCGTATGGGAGTCTGGCAAATCCATCTTTATCCGTATGCTTGACGGCGTAGACCCGGAGGTCATCGATGAAATCAGACACGCTGTAAACCATACTGCGGGGGTAAGCGACATTTCTGAAGTGCGGGTAAGATGGTTGGGGCACCGCCTCCATGCCGAGCTGAATATTGCCGTAAGTCCAGAGCTTTCAGTCGAAAAGGGACATGAAATAGCGAAGGAAATACGACACCGTCTCTTGCATCAGTTGCGGTACCTTTCCAATGCTACGATCCATATTGATCCAATCAATGCATCAGGAGAGGCATATCACCGCATTGATGAGCACGAACATGACGACTTGCCTACCCATTCACATTGAACAAAGAAAGCATGCGGTCAGTGACATTTGAAAACCAGATAACAAATCACTGAAGCGGACACGCAAAAAGCCGCGTGCCGCTTAGTTCTGCGTTAAACCTGTAGAAAAAGGCTATTTTCAAAAAATGGACTATCGAAAATAAAGGACTTTTTGACACAATTTTTTCAAAGATTGGGGTTTTTCTTATTGGTATATCCATATTTGTCTTTATGTCTTTTTTCAAGAATTTCATTTCTGATCTTCCTTTGCTTTCTTATAACCCTTTTTGACTATAGTCCTTGTGATTATTTTCTCCTGTTCAATATCTATCTGCACCATTAGTCCTCTTTTCAAAATACAATCTAATCTTGATTTTTATACATCTTTATAATAGGATGAAAAGCAGGCTAAAGGTTTAAAACCATTAGCCTAAATTCTTTTTAAATTACAACATTAATGAAAATTATATTTATGGGGACTCCGGAGTTTGCAGTTCCAACATTAGAGGGAATAATTAATTCTGCTCATAAAATAATTGCAGTAGTTACACAGCCAGATAGACCAAAGGGGAGGGGGAGAGAGATACTCCCTTCACCTGTGAAAGTTGAGGCAGAGGCTCATAAAATAGTGGTGTTGCAGCCTGAAAAGGTCAGAGAGCCTGAGTTTATAAAAAAATTAAAAGAAAAAGAATATAATCCTGACTGTATTGTTGTTGTTGCATTCGGACAGATTTTACCTAAAGAGATACTCAATTTACCCCGATATGGATGTATAAATCTCCACGCCTCTCTGCTTCCAAAATATCGCGGCGCTGCGCCTATAAACTGGGCAATAATCAATGGAGAGAAGAAGACAGGCGTAACTTCGATGTTTATGGATGAGGGGATGGATACAGGTGATATTTTGATTCAGAGAGAGGTAGAGATAGGAGAGAATGATAATGCAGGACCACTGCATGACAGACTTTCAAAAATAGGAAGCGATGTTATTCTTGAAACACTTGATGGACTTGAAAAAGGGACAATAAAAAGAATAAAGCAGGATGCCTCATCTGCTACTTATGCACCGAAGATAAAAAAAGAAGATTGCTTGATAGATTGGAGTATCGGTGCTAAAGAAATAGTAAATAAAATCAGAGGATTGACTCCTGTCCCAGGTGCATATACATATTACAATGGAAAAAGATTAAAGATAACTGATGCTGTAATCCCCCCTCGCCCCCCTTTAGAAAAGGGGGGATGGAGGGATTTGAAAAGTGGAGAGGTTTTTGAGGTAAATAGAAATGGTATTAAGGTGATTTGCAGCAATGGGCTGGTTGTTATAAAAGAGCTTCAGCCTGAGGGAAAAAGGGTTATGGGTGTAGGTGAATTTATTTCAGGGCATGCAATAAGGGCAGGAGAGATATTGGGAGGTTAGATGGATAATCTGTTAGAAAAGATTAAAAATAAAACTGCTAAGGTAAGTGTTATAGGGCTTGGTTATGTAGGGCTTCCTCTTTCAATGGAATTTTGTAAATCGGGTTTTACCGTTATCGGTATAGATGTTGATAACAGAAAGATAGATACCCTTAAACAAGGCGAGAGTTATGTTCAGGATGTAAAGAGAGAGGAGGTTCTTTCTTTTATAAAAAATGGGAAATTTATACCTACCAACGATTTCAGCCTCTTAAAAGATGCTGATACAGTAAGTATATGCGTCCCTACCCCTTTAAGAAAGACAAGAGACCCGGATATATCCTATATAGTCTCTGCTGCATCGGAGATTAAAAAATATCTGCATAAGGGTCAGTTGATAGTGCTTGAAAGCACCACATATCCCGGCACCACAGATGAAGTCCTCCTTCCCGAGCTTAAGTCTACAGGCTTGAAAGTCGGAGTAGATTTCTACCTTGCCTTTTCTCCTGAAAGGGTTGACCCCGGGAATAAGAAATACCACACAAAGAATACACCAAAGATTATTGGCGGAGTAACAGCCGATTGCACAAAAACAGCTAAATGCCTCTATGAGCAGGCGATTGATATCGTAATACCTGTATCATCAACAAGAAGCGCCGAGATGGTAAAGCTATTGGAAAATACATTCAGGGCTGTCAATATAGGACTTGTAAATGAGACTGCTATTATGTGCGACAGGCTGGGAATAAATGTATGGGAAGTTATAGATGCTGCTGCAACAAAGCCATTCGGTTTTATGCCGTTCTATCCTGGTCCTGGACTCGGCGGACACTGCATACCTATTGACCCGCTTTATCTGTCATGGAAATTAAAGACCCTGAATTATACCGCGCGGTTTATTGAGCTTGCGAGCGAGATAAATACCAGTATGCCGTTATATGTGGTTTCAAAAATAGCCGATGCCTTGAATGAACAAAAGAAGAGCGTTAATGGTGCAAGGATTTTGATATTGGGTGTTGCTTATAAGAAGGATGTTAGTGATGTTAGGGAGTCGCCTGCCATTGATGTTATCAAGTATTTAAAGAATAAAGGTGCAGATGTAAGTTTTAATGACCCCTATGTGGATTCTATCCATGAAATAGATGATATAAAAAGAGTAGAGTTAAATGAAGATGTCTTAAACAGGGCTGATTGTATTGTCATTGTGACAGACCATAGTAAGTTTGACTATGGCTGGATTGTAAAGAACTCGAAATTAATTGTAGATACGAGAAATGCAGCAAAGGGTGTTAAAGAGGGAAGGGAGAAGATAGTGAAACTATAAATTTCTAATTCCCAATTACCAATTTCCAATTAAGGAGTTTATATATGAACATCTGCGTCATAGGCACTGGATATGTGGGGTTGGTTACAGGGACGGTCTTTGCCGATTTAGGAAATGATGTTACATGTGTTGACAAGATAAAGGGAAAGATTGACTCTCTAAACAAAGGCATAATGCCAATATACGAGCCTGGGCTTGAGGAGATGGTTAAGAGGAATGTGGACGATAACAGGCTCTTTTTCTCAACTGATTTAAAGGACGCAGTTGAGAAGGCAGAGATAGTCTTTATCTGTGTAGGAACACCTCCAAAGGATAATGGAGAAACAGATTTATCCTTTGTAGAGGGTGCGGCTAAGGGTGTAGCAAATGCGATAAATGGATATAAGATTATTGTAAATAAAAGCACCGTTCCTGTTGGAACAGGTGATTTTGTCAGAGATGTCGTTGAAAAGAATAAGACCCATAATACAAGTTTCGATGTGGTATCGAATCCTGAGTTTTTAAGAGAGGGTTCTGCTATTTCTGATGCCCTGTCTCCTGACAGGATAATCATAGGCGCTCCTACAAAGCAGGTGGCGGTAAAGTTATTAGAACTTTATGCCACTATCGGCAGACCAATGCTTATTACCGATGTTTACAGTGCGGAGATTATAAAATATGCCTCCAATGCCTTCCTCGCTATAAAAATTTCCTTTATAAATGCCATAGCAGATATATGCGAGCTTACCGGTGCAAATGTCAGTGATGTGGCGAAAGGGGTTGGATACGACTCCCGGATAGGGCATGCCTTTCTCAATGCAGGTCTTGGATTCGGCGGCTCATGTTTCCCAAAGGATATACAATCATTGGTTCACACTGCTGAAAGATTAGGGTATGATTTTAAGCTCTTAAAGGATGTTCTTGATATTAATAAAGAGAGGGTCCCTCACTTTGTTGAAATTATAAAGTATAAAACAGGGGGATTGAAGGGTAAGGTTATAGGTGTATTGGGGCTTTCCTTTAAGCCGGATACTGATGATATGAGAGATGCAAAGTCCGTAGAGGTAATTAATATGCTTCTTAATGAGGGGGCGGTTATCAAGGCTTATGACCCTGTGGCAATGGAGAATGCAAAAAAAATACTCCCTGCAGTTAAATATTGTGCAAATGCCTATGAAGTTTCAGAAGATGCTGATGCCCTTGCTATTATAACAGAGTGGAGGGAGTTTAAGCTCCTGAATATGGAAAGGATAAAAAATTTGATGCGAAGACCTGTTATCTTTGACGGCAGGAATGTATATGATGCCGAGAGGACAAAAAAGATGGGGTTTGAATATTACAGTATAGGGAGGGCATAATTTAGCGGTTAGCGATTAGGGATTAGCGGTTAGTTCTTACTAAACGCTAAATGCTAAACGCTAAACGCTATACGCTAATTATATGTCGCGAATATTGATTACAGGCGGTGCGGGGTTTATCGGGTCTCATCTGTGCGATTATATGCTGTCTAAAGGACATTATGTAATCTGCATGGATAATTTTATAACAGGGGATATTG
>JACQEW010000331.1 GCA_016200365.1 Nitrospinota bacterium | reverse complement strand
TGGGCAGGCGCATCATCAATAAATATTGACGCCTCCGAAAGCTGTCCTGCCGCCCTCGCAAGATCGGGCCAGTCGGATTTAGACAGATAGCCTGTCCTGACCTTCCCTGCATTTATCCTCGCCTCTGAGCAGAGCATCCTTATGACGAGCTGCTCCCTGGACATTTCGAGGCTGAATATCGCCACCGTTTTGTTCTTAATAACCCCTACACCGGCAGCGATGTTCAGGCAGAATGCGGTTTTTCCCATGGATGGTCTTCCTGCAACTATAATGAGGTCGGATGGGTGGAGTCCCGCTGTCTTTTGATCGAAGTCGGTAAATCCCGTAGGAACGCCTGTAACCAACTCCTTTCTCTCGAAGAGCTTTTCAATGGTTCTGAAGCTCTCATCCACCACCTGTTTTATATTGACAAAACTCGGTGTGATTTTATTTTCCGATATCTCGAAGATCGTGCTCTCTGCATGGTCTAAAATCTCATCCACATCCTCTGCATCCTCATAGCAGCGGTTGTGTATATCCGTAGAGGCGGATATTAAGCTCCTTAAAACGGCTTTTTCCTTTACTATTTTCGAGTAGTACTGGATATTTGCCGCTGTCGGGGTTGACTCTACGAGGGAGACGAGGTAATCTATGCCGCCGACCTCTTCAAGTTGGTTCTTTTTCTTGAGCTGCTCGGATAGGGTCAGAAGGTCTACGGGCTGGTTCTTTTCAAAAAGGTCTAAAACGGCAGCAAATATCTTGCGGTGCGAGTCCCTGTAAAATCCCTTTTCATCCCTGAGTATTTCTAACGATTTTGGCAGCGCCTCATTTTCCAGCAATATGGCGCCGATTATGGACTGCTCTGCCTCTATGTTCTGCGGGGGGAGCCGGGTTGAAGAGATATCGGGTTTAGCCATCGTTAAACAATGCAAATTGCAAATTACAAATATCAAAATGCAAAATTAAATATATAAGAATTTTACACTTTGCACTTTGCACTTTGCACTTTGCATTTTGCAATTTTGTGATTACTGTTCCTTCACCACTTCAATCTTGAGATTGGCGGTAACTTCCGGATGAATTTTTACAGGAATAGTATAGGCTCCTAAATTTTTTATAGGTGTGTCAATGTATATTTTCTTTTTATCAATATCAAACCCCTCTTTTTTAAGCTGCTCTGCAATCTCCTGTGATGTAACGGAGCCGAAAATCTTATCGCTTTCTCCTGCCTTCTTGACCAGCCTGCATGCTATTCCCTCTATTCGTTTTGCCAGATTTTCCGCCTCTCCCTTTAGCTTTGCAATCTTTCTGCTTTTCTGACCGACCTCGTTTTTAAGGGATTTGAGATTGCCTGCTGTAGCAGCCATTGCCAATCCCTTTGGCAGAAGATAATTTCTACCGTAGCCCTCCGCTACCTCTACCTCCTGCCCCAAACTGCCGAGACCCTTTACATCATCCTTTAATATTATCCTCATCCTGCCTCCTTCTCTATAGAACGCAGATGACGCAGATTTTACAGATTTACACAGATTAAAACGAAGAAGGCTAAAACATTAACCTAAACCTTATTTTATCAGCGACAATCAGCTAAATCTGCGTTATCAGCGTTCTATTATCTTCATTTCTCCACAGTAAACGGCAGCATGGCAATATTCCTCGCCTTTTTAATGGCATAGGTAAGCTGACGCTGATGCCGTGCGCAATTTCCGGAAATTCTGCTCGGGACTATCTTGCCCCTTTCCGTGATAAGCGCTTTAAGAACTTTAATGTCCTTATAATCTACATACTCTATCTTGTCGGCACAAAACCTGCAATTCCTATTTACTATAAATGGTTTTCTCTTCTGCTGCGGTCGTTTAATCTTAGGCATCTAACCCCCCAATTAAACTTTCAACTATCAACCTATAACTTTCAACAAGTTCAAACTACAGTTATTAGTTATTAGTTGTAAGTTGTCAGTTAATATTTAAAATGGCACATCATCCTCTACTACATCGTGAGCCTGCCGAGCCGAAGGCTCTTTTTCCGGGGCAGCAGAATTTCCTGCCAGCCCGCCTTTACTCCCAGCCTGTTCCCCTCTCCTTGGTAAAAACTGCACATTATTTGCAACCACTTCAATTTTACTTCGTTTCTGTCCTTCCTCTGTCTCCCACGAGCGGTAAGAGAGTCTTCCTTCCACAAGGACTCCGCTTCCTTTGCTCAGATATTCGGCGCAGTTCTCCGCTTGCTTAGCCCAGACTGTAATATCTACAAAGCATGTCTCCTCCTTAACTTCCTCTCCCTGCTTATACTTCCTGTTGACAGCCAGTCCAAAGCTTGCAACTGCCGCACCGCCTGGGGTATAGCGGAGCTCGGGATCCCTCGTCAGATTACCCATCAAAAAAACCTTGTTCAGACTTGCCATTACATTACCCCTTCCGATATATCGTCTTCTATATCCTTAACGGCTTCGGGATTCTGCTGCCCGGCGACTTCTTCTGCCGCTGGAGCCTTTTTGACAATCTCTCTATACAGGACCGTCATGTATCTGATAATATCTTCATTGAGCTTGTAGTTTCTCTGCAAATTGGAAATAAGCGCAGGCTCCGATTCAAAACGAACAAGGATATATACTCCGAATCTGTTCTTTTTTATCAGGTAGGCTAACTTTTTTTTCCCCCATTTCTCAACGGCAATTACCCTGCCGCCGCTTTTTTCGATAAACTCCTTTACCTTTTCTACCTGCTCATCTATCTTTTTATCATTGAGTTCAGGCTTTAAAACAAATATACTTTCATAGGGTCGCATATATTTCCTCCTTTTGGATATAAAGCCCCGCACCTAAATCTGCGTGGCAAGAAGCTTGATTTTCTATTTTTAACATAATAGAATAGCTAAAGCAAGAATTTTTTATTGTACAGGAAATTATAAAAACAAGGAGAAAGGGGAAAAGGGGAGAGATGGGGATAAGAAAATCTCCATTTCCCCTATTTCTCCATTCTCCTTAATCTTTTTCTTTTGTTCATTTTCCTCTATGAACCTATTTGGCGGAGAGCTTTTATTAGAGACCGGGACAAACGAGATTCAGCTCGTCGAATTCACATTGCGCGGACAGAGCTTCGGTGTCAATGTGGATAAGATCCAGCAGATTATCGAGAAACCTGTTGTAACGGATATTCCAAAAACCTCCGGCATGATCTGCGGCATCTTCGATTTCAGAGGGCAGTCAATACCTCTCATTAATCTCAGGGTGTGTCTTAAATTTAGAGGGGCGGGAGAGGATAAAGCCCCCAAAAATCAGAAAGTAGTGGTGATGGAGTTTAACAGGGTGCTGAACGGGTTTCTTGTTGATGATGTAAAAAGGCTTCACAGGCTTTCATGGACAGAGATCGAGCCGCCAAAGCTGGCGCTCGGCAAAGGATACGAATCCTATACAGTAGGAATGATAAAATTCAATGACCGCATCTGTACACTGATTGACTTTGAAAAGATAGTGGCAAAGCTGAACCCCGATGTATCCATTAAACATACCCCTAAAATGCCGTTTAAAAAGGAACGGGCTAATATCAAGATATTATTTGCCGAGGACTCGCAGTTCGTGCGAAATGATGTAACAAAGATTCTAAGGGATGCCGGGTTTAAGGTCGAGGCGGTTACGAACGGCAGAGACGCCTTGAATATCCTTGAAAGGTGCGCCGAGGAATGCAAGAAAAATAAGGACTCTATAAAAAAATTTTTCAATCTGGTGATAACCGATATTGAAATGCCCCAGATGGACGGAAGGCATCTTACAAAAAGAATAAAGGAGCATCCGGTCTTAAAGGATTTGCCGGTCATCCTTTTTACCTCGATGAGCGGTATGTGGAGTGAGGTAAAGGCAAAGACGATAGGTGCGGAAGGCTTGATAAGCAAGCCTGAGATTTCCGATGTAGTTGGGAGATTGGAGGAGCTGGTTTTCTCAAAGAGACGAATATGAAAATATCAATTTCAAAGTTTGATTACACTGCAACCCCATTTTTTTCACTTCCGTTAATTTTTCTTTTGTCCTATCTATTTGAATTGTTACACTATGGAACAAAAGAAAAATTAAAAAGTCGCTCAAAAAATGGGGTTGCAGTGTTTATAACATTGTTTCTTTCTATTGTCTTTTGCACGGTTCTTGCCGCTGCTGCAGAGCAGGTAAGCAGTGGACAGAACGAAGATGAGGCGATTGAGGTAACGACAGACGGCGTGGGGGCAATAAAAGGGGATGCGGCAGATGCGAGGAGATCGGCTATCGATGATGCATTAAGGATCGCCGTGGAGCAGGCGAGAGGCGTGCTTGTAAGTGTAGAAACTGAGGTGCAGGAATACGCACTGGTGAGGGATGAGGTGGCTACAAGATGCAGGGGATATGTAAAGACATATAAGATATTAAAAGAAAATAAGGATGATAAAGAAAATCTTTATCGTGTATCATTGGCTGCAACCGTTCTCCTCTCTAATCCGAAAGAGTCTGCACCTGTAGTCTTTGACGAGCAAAAATTTAAGGGTAAAATCCCCGAGATAATAAGGGAGGCGATACTTATAAGCAAAAAGACGAATGAGCTATCCGAGACGATAAACATGCGTAAGGATAGTGAATTAAACCCTGAGATGGTAAAAAAGCTCCATCAACGTTATCTGATAATGATTCAGATATTAAATTCTATAGAGCCTCCCAGGGAAAGAGCGGATAAGCATCAAATGTTAAAAATGGGTATAGCACAGAAGGCGAAGGCTACACGGCTGTATGCAGACTTTCTTTTTGGCGGGCGGCACCCCGAGAAATTAAGATTGGCAAATGAGATAAACAGAGATGCCAATAAGATTCTCCTTGCCTTGAAGGAAAAATTTCCTTCCCAGCCGCACCAAAGGACACAAGCCCCACTTCGCCAGAGACCAAGAAGATAGATGGGCAGCCATCAATTTTAAGAGAGAGGATAGATGAGACAATACAGAGGTGTTTTTAGCATAATATTATTTTTAACATTTATTCTATCTCCTCGATCCGCCTATTCCGGGTTCGAAAAGGGTGACCTTGCCATATTTGAAAAGCTCCAGAATATCATTATCGGTGTGTCTGAGGAGATAAAGCCCACTGTGGTTCACATCGAGGCTATCTTAAAAAGCCAGCAGAAGAGGATAAGGTCAATTGGGTCAGGCATTATAACCGACGAGAGCGGTTATATACTCACAAACCAGCATGTAGTTTTTCAGGCAGAGAAAATAACCGTGACAATACCGAGCCTGAAAAAGACATACGATGCCGAGATTGTAGGCAGCGATACCCTCACTGATATTGCCCTCCTTAAGGTTAATACAAATGCAAAACTCCCCTTTTCAAAATTCGGAAATTCCAATGATGTAAAGGTGGGTGAGTGGGTCATTGCCGTTGGAAACCCCTTTGGACTGGATGGGACAGTCTCTCTGGGCATTGTCAGCGCAAAGGGGAGAAATCTGCAGATTGGCGGACTGATCAATGAGTTTATACAGACAGACGCAATGATAGACCCGGGCAGCAGTGGAGGCCCTTTAGTCAATCTTAACGGGG
>JACQEW010000332.1 GCA_016200365.1 Nitrospinota bacterium | reverse complement strand
TGTGGTTAAATGTCTTTTTCAACTAAAATACGAAAGACCTTATTTTTATGACTGTGGTTAAATGTCTTTTTCAACTAAAATACGAAAGACCTTATTTTTATGACTGAGCAAAATTATAATTTTAAAGAGATAGAGTCTAAATGGCAGAAGATGTGGGAAGATGAAGGGGCTTTCCGTGTTGAAGAAGACCTTTCAAAAAGGAAGTATTACCTTCTTGAGATGTTTCCCTATCCTTCTGGAAAAATACACATGGGGCATGTGAGGAATTATACAATCGGCGATGTCCTTGCACGATTCAAAAAGATGCAGGGATACAGCGTTCTCCACCCGATGGGATGGGATGCCTTCGGGCTTCCTGCAGAAAATGCCGCCATAAAACACAGGGTGCATCCTGCACAGTGGACAAAAGATAATATCGGCAGCATGAGAAGTCAGTTGAAGATGCTTGGGTTTAGCTATGACTGGAAAAGGGAGATTGCTACATGCCATCCTAAATATTACAAATGGAGCCAGTGGATATTCTTGAAGATGTTCGAGAAGGGGCTTGCCTACAGGAAAAAGGGGCTTGTCAACTGGTGCGGCTCCTGCCAGACTGTCCTTGCAAACGAGCAGGTAGAGGTAGGTTTGTGCTGGAGATGCGACTCTGCGGTTATACAGAAGGAATTGGATGGCTGGTTATTGAAGATTACCGATTATGCAGAAGACTTGCTCTCCGACTGCGAAAAACTATCTGACGGCTGGCCCGAGAGGGTTTTAACCATGCAGAAGAACTGGATAGGGAAGAGCTACGGCGCAGAAGTAGATTTTCCGGTAGAGGGTTTCGATAAAGTCATAAAGATATTCACGACAAGAGCCGACACCCTTTTCGGCGCTACCTTTATGTGCATGGCGCCTGAACATCCATTGGTATCCGAGTTGGTTAGAGGGACAGGACAGGAGTATGCAGTAAGTGAATTTATAAAAGAAGTGGGCAGGGAAGATAAAAAAATGAGAGGAGCGGAGGGAGCGGAGAAAAGGGGTATATTCACAGGCAGATATGCAGTCAATCCGATGAGTGGAGAAAAGATACCGATATGGCTTGCAAACTTTGTCCTTATAGAGTATGGGACAGGGGCTATCATGTCTGTTCCTGCACATGACCAGAGGGATTTTGAGTTTGCAAGGAAATATAATCTGCCCATAAGGATAGTAATAATTCCAGAACGAACCCCGAACCACGAATCCCGAATCCCGAATGAGGCTTATACAGGCGAAGGGTATCTGATTAACTCAGGTTGGTTCGATGGATTAAATAGTGCAGAGGCGCAGGATAAAATAGGAGATTATCTGAAGGAAAAAGGTATCGGGAAAAAGACAGTTAATTATCGTCTGAGGGATTGGGGTATTTCAAGGCAGAGGTATTGGGGAACGCCGATTCCAATTATATACTGTAAGGAATGCGGGGTTGTCCCTGTTCCTTATGAAGACCTCCCTGTAATTCTTCCTACAGATGGCGATTTCCCTCCTGACGGCAGGTCTCCTCTTTCAAAGGATGATAGATTTTTGAAGGTGAAATGCCCGAAATGCAGCAGGGATGCACGGAGGGAGACTGATACAATGGATACCTTTATCTGCTCATCCTGGTATTTCCTGCGGTATACATCTCCGGGGTTTGACGACTATCCTGTGAACAGAGAGGCTCAAAAATACTGGATGCCTGTTGACCAGTATATCGGCGGTATAGAGCATGCTATACTCCATCTCCTCTACTCCAGATTCTTTACAAAATTTCTAAAGAATATCGGCGTCGTGGAGATTGACGAGCCTTTTAAAAGGCTTTTGACGCAGGGTATGGTTTTGAAAGACGGTGCGACTATGTCGAAGTCGAAAGGCAATATAGTCGCCCCTGATGATATTATCGAGAAATACGGCGCAGATACTGCACGGCTCTTTATACTCTTTGCATCCCCTCCTGAAAAGGAGCTTGAGTGGAATGACCAGGGGGTGGAAGGTGCCTACAGATTTTTGAACAGGGTGTGGAGACTGGTAATAAGTCAGAAGACAGAAGACAGAAGTCAGAAGACAGAAGAAATTCCAAATTCTCAATTAAAAAGAATTACACACTTAACCATTAAAAGAGTTACTGAGGATGTTGAAAGATTTCATTTTAATACTGCAATAAGCGCTATTATGGAATTTGTAAATGCCCTCTATCAGAAGCCAGAAGCCAGAAGCCAGAAGTCAGAAGTAAAAGAGGCGATTAATACTCTCATTATACTCCTCTCTCCCTTTGTGCCTCATATAGCAGAGGAGATGTGGGAGACGGTGGGAAATAAGAATAGTATAATGAAAGAGCCATGGCCCTCCTATGACCCTGAATCCATAAAGGCAGAGGAGATAACCATTGTAGTCCAGATAAATGGAAAGGTGAGGAGCCGGATTGCTGTGAATGCAGATATGGAAGATGAAGGCATAAAGAAGGCCGCTTTGTCTGATGTAAAGGTGAAGGAATTTATTGGCAGTAAGGAGATTAAAAAACTTGTTGTAGTGCCTAAGAAGTTGGTGAGTATCGTGATATGAAAATAGATGCAAGATGCAAGATGCAAGAGGCAAGAAATAAGATGCAAGATGCAAGATGCAAGAGGCAAGATTTTTCTTACTTCTTACTTCTTACTTCTTACTTCTTACTTCTCCCTGCCTGCGGTTATACTTTAGTCGGTAAAGGGTCGTCTCTTCCCCCTCATATTAAAACTGTCTCTATCCCTATTTTCTTTAATAAATCGGGGGAGCCGAATATTGAATTTGAGATAACGAATCGTATCAGGGATGGGTTTATTGAAGACGGCAGATTGAAGCTGGTGGGTGACGGGAACTCCGACCTTATCCTTAATGGAGATATAATCAAGTATCACCTCAGACCGATTGCCTTTGATTCAAAGGATAATGTTACGGAGTACTGGGTAGAGATAGGGGTGCTTATACGATTGGAGGAGAGGGCAAAGGGGAGTGTAATTCTTCAGCAGGACCATTATACAAAATGGGATTATAAGGTATCTCAGAGCGTAACAGAGGCAGATACACATAGAATCGAGGCGATACGACAGGCTGGAAGGAAACTGGCGCAGGAGATAGTGAGTATCGTGGTGGAGGGATTTTGAAAATTTATGTCTATAATTGAATCTCAAGCACCAACCCGGATAGACCTTGCAGGCGGGACAATAGATATATGGCCCCTCTATCTTTTCCACGGGTCAGCCGTAACCATAAACCTTGCCGTTGATATATATGCAAAAACGAGTATTAAACTGCGAAAAGATAAGAAAATAATAATAGAGTCAAAGGATTTGAAAAAGAAAATAGAGTTTGATTCTATTAATAAAATAAGGCATAACCATTCGCTGTCTCTTATAACACAGTTGATTTCTTTTTTTAAACCTGAGGCAGGGTTTTATATTGAAACAGACTGTGAATCACCGGCAGGGGCAGGGCTTGCAGGCTCATCGGCGCTCAATATATCTCTCTGTGCTGCGTTGAACAAGCTTACAGGTGATAAATATTCAAAAAAAGAGCTTATAACAATAGCAAAAAATGTTGAGGCGCAGGTGATAAGAGTGCCGACAGGAGATCAGGATTATTATCCTGCCATGTTCGGAGGCTTAAATATAATCGAGCTATCTGCCGAAGGCGTAAAGGCAGAAAGGATAAAGATAGATTATGAAAAATTTGAGAAAAGGATAACCCTCTGCTACTCCGGGTCTTCACGAAATTCAGGGATAAACAACTGGGAGATATTTAAAAGGCATATTGATGGCAATAGAAAGATATTCAAAAATTTAGAGGCGATACGAAGAACTGCTATTAAGATGAAGTCTGCCGTCATTAATTCAGACTATGGTATGCTCTCAAAATTGGTCGGGGAGGAGTGGGAAAATAGAAAAAGATTGTGGAAAGGAGTGTCAACTCCTGAGATAGAAAGACTTATAAACATCGCAATGAAAAATGGCGCAGTCTCTGCAAAGGTCTGCGGGGCAGGGGGAGGGGGATGTATAATATTCCTTTCGGAGCCGGAGAGACAGGAAAAAATAAAATCTGCAATCAGGAGTGCTGGAGGAAAAATTTTGGATTATAGGATAGATAAAGATGGGACAAAAGTTAAATACAAAAAAACAAAAACCTGAACACGAATAACACGAATGAACGAGTCAGATACCTCCAGCAAAGCTGGAGGCTTGAAAACAGTGAACCGCTCAAAGCGGTTAAAAACCATGAGCCACCTAAAGGTGGCTACGGCTATTCAAATATGTTTAGTTGGTCTTGTCTCCGATCCTCTTCTTCCTGCTTGCTGATGTATTCACGGACAACCTTTTCATCTCTCCCTATAGTCGAAACATAATATCCCCTTGCCCAAAAGTTTTGTCCAATAAAGTTCTTCTTCCGACCAACAAAACTCATTGCTATATGTATAGCACTTTTCCCTTTGATAAAACCAACTACCTGTGATACAGAATACTTCGGTGGAATTGCTATCAGTATATGAAGGTGATCTGGCATCAAATGCCCTTCTACCACCAATGACT
>JACQEW010000330.1 GCA_016200365.1 Nitrospinota bacterium | reverse complement strand
ATCATCTCTGTAGTTTTCCGATGCTCCCCCGAGCCTCAAAACCTCAGCGCCGTATTTTTCTATAACCTCTTGCGGTGCTATTACATTGCCGAGGGATTTGGACATCTTTCTCCCCTGCCCGTCAACTACATAGCCGTGAGTTAAAACGGATTTATAGGGCGCACGGTTTTTTATAGATACCGATGTAAGAAGAGAGCTGTGGAACCATCCCCTGTGCTGGTCCGAGCCTTCCAGATAAAGATCCGATGGGAAGGAAAGGTCGCTGCTATTTTCTACTACTGTATAGCTTACACCCGAATCGAACCACACATCGAGGATGTCCATTTCTTTCTCAAAATCACTACTGCCGCATTTATGACACTTTATGCCATGCGGCATTAAATCCTTTATATCCTTTTCAAACCAGACATCTGCACCGTCTTTCTCCATCATATTGGCAGCATGCTCGCATATCTCCCTATTGAATATTGTCTCCTTACACTTCGTACAATAAAATACTGTTATTGGAACACCCCATGACCTCTGTCTCGATATGCACCAGTCAGGGCGGTTCTCAACCATCTGGTATATCCTCTCCTGTCCCCATGACGGGATCCATTCAACCTTTTTTATCTCGTCGAGAGCCTTTTTACGCAGGTCGTTTTTTTCCATAGAGATAAACCACTGCGGGGTTGCCCTGAAGATAACGGGATTCTTGCATCTCCAGCAGTGCGGATAGGAGTGGCTTATCTTTTCCTCTTTTAATAGATACCCGTCCTCTTTGAGCATATCATTGATAGCCTTATTTGCCTCCCATACCTTCATGCCGCCGAAATAGGGAAGCTCGGGTACGAATCTGCCTTCATTGTCTACAGGATTGTAAATATCGAGTCCGTATTTAAGCCCCATCTCATAGTCTTCCTGACCATGTCCAGGCGCTGTATGGACAAGACCCGTCCCCTGTTCCAGCGTTACATGGTCGCCTAATATTAAAGGGGATTCCCTGTCCATAAAGGGATGCTCTGCCTTTAAGCCTTCCAGCTCGGAACCTTCAAAGGTATCAATAATCTCATAATCCACAAAACCGAATTTATCCATCGCAGCTTCCATCAGGTCAATCGCCATGATGAGCACCTCTTCGCCTGTATCCGCTGCTCCATATTTGTAAGCAGGGTTTAATGCTATTGCGAGATTTGCAGGTAGTGTCCACGGTGTGGTAGTCCATATTACAACGGATGTATCCTTCTGCTCCAGAGAGGAAAACTTATCTTTACCGTTTATTTTTAAGGGGAATTTTACATATATTGACGGCGATTCATGGTCTTCATATTCAACCTCTGCCTCGGCAAGGGCGGTTTTGCATGTAGGACACCAGTGTATCGGCTTTAATCCCTTATAGACCCCGCCGTTCTCCATGATTTTTCCAAGCTCCCTGACAATGGCAGCCTCATAGGAATAATTCATTGTGAGATATGGATTCTCCCACTCTCCAAGTATGCCGAGCCTCTTAAACTCCTCCCTCTGAATCTTGAAATATTTATCTGCATACTGACGGCAGAGTTTCCTTATCTGGTGCTTCTCCATGGTTTTCTTTTTAGGACCAAGCTCTTTATCAACCTGATGTTCTATGGGGAGACCGTGGCAATCCCATCCGGGGATGTAAGGTGCATCATATCCTTCCATAGTTTTAATCTTTATGATAATGTCCTTTAATATCTTGTTAAGGGCATGTCCCTGATGAATATGCCCATTTGCATAAGGAGGGCCGTCGTGCAAGGTATACTTTGGCTTACCTTTGCGTGTCTCTCTTATCTTCCTGTATAAATCCATAGCTTCCCACTTTTTTAAGATTTCAGGCTCTTTCTGTGAGAGATTTGCCTTCATTGGAAAATCAGTCTGCGGCAGATTTAAAGTAGTTTTATAGTCCATATTTTTATAATAGCAAAATCCTATGATTTTTCAAAACAAAATCATTTGATACCCATAGGGTTTATAAAAACCATTAAGGAGAAAGGGAGAAGAAGGGAGAAATGGAGAAAAAACATTAATTTTATTAGGAATCCAGGAAAATTTTAACATTCATGGATTTGTGGCTTCCTTTTATTCTCCTAATTCTCCTTTTCTCCATTCTCCTTAATCTTTTTCTCTTTTGTTCCCTTGACATGCAAAATTTAAAGGTATAAATTATATCTAAAAATAGGGAGGTATTATGACATTTTGGCAGATTATTGCAGGGATTGCTCCTTTAGCGGTTATATTCGGTCTTTTCACTCTTATCATCCATATTTACCAGGCACGAATATTACAGAGGTGGAGAGAAGAATCTCGTGAAGACCACAGAATTCATGAAGAAACAATGAAAAAGTGGAGGGATGAATCCCGCGAAGACCACAAAACCCATGAGGAGACGCTAAAATATGTTGCGGGTGTAGCCGAGCGGGTAGCTGGTATAGCTGAACGGGTAGAAGAAGGGAACAAATATATTGCTGGTGTCGCTGAACGGGTAGAGGAAAGCCAGAAATATATTGCCGATTTAGTAGTGGCTGAGGGGAAGAAGACAAGGGAAGTTATTCAGGATAGGTTTTAATTTTAGGGGGGGGCGAGAAATGAAAAGGAATTATTTCTCGTTCCCACGCTCTGCGTGGGAACGCAAGTGCAGGTGTAGCCGCAGGCTTTAGCCTGCGTAATGACGCAATCCTTCCCCTGAACTTGATTCAGGGTCAGGACAGGCTCTAAAGGTTGCGGCTACCAATTTTTGGGGGAAACTAAACTATTACGATTTGACAAAGCTCAGATACGAAGGAGGTTTTTTAGTCTCTTGCTTACATCGTTATGTTTCCTTTCAAGATTAGAAATGCCTTGAAATATACGTTTGCTCCAGCCTTTTCCGCGATTCTTTACCTCATCCCAGGCAAGTAATAAATCTCCGGGACGTTCGTCAATCAATACAGAAAAAACTTGTGCCGCCTGTATCAGATCCTTATCTGCTTTTCCATGCATGGACAGAGGTCTTTCCTGTGTGACTATCAGTTTGTGAAAGGCAAATCTGCCAGGGGCAGGGACATTGACTAAAATCCCACCTCCATTTATCACAATGCCACGTTCAGGGTTTTCTATCAAATAATCCAGGAAACGCATAGGCTGGGCTGCTACATTAAAACGAGGTATGTATATGGCACCAGTTCTTGTCGGTTTAACCACCGGGGTTAAAAAGTCAACCCGGAGGGACTTGCCTCTTATTCTGAAAGAAGTGGAGGGGTCTTTCAAGTTAAGCGGGGGAATGGGGATAAAGCCCATCTGCAGGTTTTCAAGAATCTTAGGAATATCGGTTTGAATATCAGGGAGTGCAATATTTACTACAGACTCACCTGCAATATCAATATCATTTGTTTTTAATCCTGCACCTTTCCATCTAACACCAAGGAGATTTCCTAACACTGTAAAAGCATGGGTGCCGACAAGAACACCCTTTAGTGCAAATACACCGCTGTCAGCAAAGGATTTGATTACCCGTGACGAAGCCATATCGGTTATAATCATCCCACCTGCCCGCATCTGGGCACAAAGCCGCTGGATATGCCCTATATCCTCCTTAAATTCTTCTCGTTCTTCAAGATATTGTTTAACCATTTTATCCAGCACAAGAGACTTTTTCCCGATGTATACCTGACGAGTTATTCCGCCCGGGTCAGAATATTGGAAGTAGTAGTAAGATTCACTTTTTACGGTTTTTGTTGTAAAACAGCCGCTGATGCGACCTATAGAACGGTGTGTTTCCGTGGCTGTAAGCCGTTCCATAAGCTCAGCATAAAGTGTCTGTGTTTCTATCGGCAGTCTTTCCACTTTGTCCTCCAATGTTATACGCAGATTAACATAAAGCTGCGTATAACTCAACTTAACTTTCGAAGAATCAGTTTTATCAAAATCATTGAGATTTCATAAGCCCTCTGCTATCATTCATTCTATGAAACTTATAGTCGAGTCGTCAAAACTTAAAGGAGAAGTTGAGATACCTGCCTCAAAGTCCCATACCATAAGGGTGGTTTTTATTGCCTCTCTTGCGGATGGAATTTCCGAAATCATAAATCCATTGGAATCTGCCGATGGTATTTCATCTGTGGAGGCATGCAGGTGCCTTGGTGCAGAGATTGAGTTGTTTAAGGATAGATGGGTTGTTCACGGCACTGGCGGTAAAATCACCCCTGTTAAAAAGATTATTGATGTGGGGAATTCAGGGACTACAGCGAGGTTCTGCACAGGAGCGGCATCTTTGGGAAGAGAGACGGTAACAATTACAGGAGATGAGCAGACAAGGAAAAGACCCATGCAGTCTTTGATTGATGCTTTGAATAATCTCGGTGCTGATATAAAGTCTGTAGAAGGCAATGGCAGACTCCCAATAACTGTGAAGGGAAGAATAAGGGGAGGAAAAACAGAGGTGAGCGGCATGACATCACAATTTATATCAAGCCTTCTAATGAACTGTCCATTATCTGATGGTGATTCAGAGATTTATGTAAAAGAGCTTAATGAAAAACCTTATGTGGGTATAACTCTATGGTGGCTGAATAAACAGGGCATTGTTTACAGACAGGAAAATCTGGAGAGATTTTTTATAAAGGGCAGCCAATCTTATAAGCCTTTTAAAGATAGGGTTCCTGCTGATTTCTCATCCGCCACATTCTTCCTATGTGCAGGGGCAATCTCTGAATCTGAGATAGTGCTGAGGGGACTTGATATGAATGATACACAGGGAGATAAAAAGATAGTCTATATATTAAAAGAAATGGGGGCAAATATTGAAATTGGTAAAGAAGGTATTAAAGTAAAAGGCGGAAAACTGAAAGGTATGGAGATAGATATGAATGATACACCGGATGCTTTGCCGGCTATGGCTGTAGTCGGATGTATTGCAGAAGGAAAAACAATTTTGAGAAATGTCCCGCAGGCGAGAATAAAGGAGACGGACAGGATTGCAGTGATGAGGGAGGAGCTTTCAAAGATGGGGGCGGATATTGAAGAATTACCTGACGGACTTATTATAAAGGAGAGCAGGCTCAAAGGTGCAAAGGTGAGCGGTCATGGAGACCATCGTGCTGTTATGAGTCTTGCAATTGCAGGACTCGCTGCAAAAGGAATTACAGAAATAGATACTGCCGAGGCGATGAATATCACCTTCCCAAATTTTGTTGACCTGATGAAAAATTCAGGCGCTGAGATGAGATTAACTGATTGAAAACCTTTCTAACCCGAACGAGTCGAAAAAGCTTATAGTAGTGAAGAAACTTTCCTCTCACTTCCGTTAAATTTTCTTTTGCACAATTTCGAAAATTTTAGAGGAACAAAAGAAAATTTAAAAAGTCGTTCGATGAAAGTTTCTTCACTTTACAAATTTTTCTTGCCATTTTGAGCAAGATTTTATTTATAAGTAACTATGAACTCCCACAACCTGCTAATTTTATCTTGAATTTTATTTTGGAGTTGGTTTAATATAAATACAGTTTTCGGCACAGGGAGGATGTTTCAAAGCCGTTGATCCCAAAAAGACATGAAAGACACTTTGGTTTTCCAACAGCAGGTTAATTTATCCATCCTCATAATCGGGACAAATCCCGGCGATACGGATGTCCTTTCTTCTGTTGCCCAAAAAATGGGGTTTCGTCCAGTCGTCTGCAAGAGCATGAAAGAGGCGCAACTGGAGATCGAGGCACAAGCGTTTCCTTTAATCTTTTGCGATATTTTTTTCGAGGGGATGGGGGGGTTCGAGCTGCAGGAGCTCTTGGCGGAAAGATACCCGGTTACCCAATTCGTAATGATGGCTGAATTCGACCATGTAAAAACCGCCCGATCAGCCAACCGTCTGGGGGCAACAGACCTTTTATTCAAGCCAATCAATCAGGAAGAGGTCGAAGCCCACATTACAAGGGGCATGTCCTTGTATTACTCGCGAAAAAGGGATGAGCTATACATGCGGGAGCTTCAGGACAACATCAGGCAGCGCACCAGGGAGATCGAGTCCATCAATAATGTCAGCCTTGCACTTAATCAAATCCGCGATATTGACGCGCTTCTGAATCTTATTCTGGAGGAGATTGTCAATTTAACCATGGCCGACGCCGGAACTATTTATATCGTTGAAGGTCCAAAAAACATATACCCAAATCCGGAATTGGACAGGGATTTTTCCCAATGGACACTTAAATTTAAAAGCGCTGTAAACCGGTCGAGAGAAACAGATTTTAAAAATTTCTCCATACCCATATCGGAAAAATCCATGGCCGGTTACTGCGCCATGCAAGGGAGAATCATCAATGTCCATGACACCTATGCCCTTCCCAAATCCCTGCCGTTTAAGTTCAATCGTTCTTTCGACAACAAGATTAATTATCAAACCAGGTCAGTTCTTGCCATTCCATTGAAAAATCACATTGACGAGGTTATTGGTGTGGTACAGGTAATCAACCGCAAGCATAGGTCTGAGGACCGCCTCACGGATGAAAAGAGTTTCGATCTGCTGGTCACTTCCTTTGACAAGGAACAGGAAAAGATCGTTCGGCTATTCAGCGCCCACGCCGGGATTGCCCTT
>JACQEW010000327.1 GCA_016200365.1 Nitrospinota bacterium | reverse complement strand
TAAATGTCGGCAAGGTAAGGGAGATAATAAAGACCCCCGATAATATTACAGAGATAACAAAATCTCATCCTGCGGTAGCCGGTGTTATAAATTTAAGAGGCAGGATCATACCTGTGATAAACCTTCCAAAGTGGCTCGGCAAATACGACCCCGATCTCCCGCTCAACAGGATAATCGTTACGGAGTTTAACAGGATTTATAACGGCTTCCTCGTAAGCTCGGTATCAAGGATACACAGAGTTTCATGGGAGAGGGTCGAGCCCCCGACCTCATTAATGACAGGGGTGGGCGAGGAATGCGTTACAGGCATAGTTAAATTTGACAACAAGATTCTGATGATGCTGGATTTCGAGAAGATTATAGCAGAGGTGAATCCGGCAACAGGTATTGGCGGAGGAAAGGCTGAAAGGGGTAAGGTTGAGCATAAAGATAAAACTATCCTTATTGCCGAAGACTCCGGCATGATTATGAAATTAATCAAAGGCGCGCTTACAGATGCAGGCTACAATGTTCTCTGGGCTTACAATGGAGAAGATGCACTGAAGAGATTAAACGAGCTGTCGGATAAATCCTCTGTGCAGAATAAAAGGCTTACAGACTTTATTAACCTCGTCATATCGGATGTGGAGATGCCTAAAATGGACGGGCTGCACTTGCTTTCAAGGATTAAATCCCACCCGCAATTAAAAGCCCTCCCTGTGATAATATTTTCGTCCATGGCGACCCAGGATAATATAAAAAAATGGGAGGGGCTTGGGGCAAGCGATTTCATAAGTAAACCGGATATGAATATATTGATTCAGACTGTCGGCAGATATGTCATCTGAATAAAAAAGATTAAGGAGAAGGGAGAAAAGGGAGAAAAGGAGAAAAATAAAAATTCAATATAGAACACGGATGACACGGATTAGACGGATTGACACAGATTAAACAAGATGCAAGATACAAGATGCAAGATTTTTTTCTTACTTCTTACTTCTTGATGTATCAGTGAAAATCCGTTAAATCAGTGTCATCTGCGTTCTATTAAGTCTTTATTCTTTTTTTTATCCCCATTTCTCCATCTTCTTCTCCCCTTCTCCTTATGGTTTTTTAATTTCCTATACATAAAAACTTGTTAAGCGGAATATCAAAAAATGTTCTGATACTGGGATTTGTCAGTCTTCTCACGGATGTAAGCAGCGAGATGATTTACCCCCTCCTGCCGATTTTTCTCACTGCCGTCCTCGGTGCCGGCCCCGCCTTTATCGGAATAATCGAAGGAATTGCAGAATCCACTGCCAGCATATTAAAGCTCTTTTCAGGCTGGTTCTCGGATAGGATCGGAAAAAGAAAGGCATTAATTCTGACCGGCTATTCCCTCTCAACGATAAGCAGACCATTGGTAGCAATTGCATCCTCATGGCTTCATGTCCTTTTCATCAGGCTCTCGGACAGGGTTGGAAAGGGGATAAGGACATCGCCGAGGGACGCCCTTATTGCCGACTCAACCCATCCATCTATTCAGGGCAAGGCATTTGGGTTTCACAGGGCGATGGACCACGCGGGTGCTGTAATTGGTCCTCTGATAGCATTTCTGCTTTTATATGCATTCACACAGGACTACCGAACTATATTCTATCTTGCAGCAATTCCTGGTATATTGTCAGTTATCTTAATCATTTTTTTTGTCAGTGAGGTTGCTCCTTCCAAATCTCCCCTCACCTCAATCCTCTCCCCGTTGGGGAGAGGAAGCAATAAAATACAACCTCCTCTCCCTTTTGGGGAGAAGGCTGCCATTAAATCCCCTCTCCCCTTTGGTGAGAGGAATAGAGCCTGCCCCCGAAGTATTTATCGGGGGGTGAGGGGAAATTTTAAGCGATTTCTCATCATCATTATCATCTTTACCCTCGGCAACTCCAGCGATGCCTTTTTAATTTTAAGGGCAAATGAGCTTGGTGTGCCGTCGGCACAGATACCGCTTTTGTGGCTTGCCCTGCACATCGTTAAGATGCTGAGCTCGACACCCGGCGGCGCCATATCGGATAGAATTGACAGGAGATATGTTATAATTGCAGGCTGGCTTGTATACAGTGCAATATATTTTGCCTTTGCCTTTGCAGCAGAATCCTATCATGCGTGGATATTATTTGCCTTATACGGTATATATTTCGGACTGACAGAAGGGGCTGAAAGGGCTTTTGTTTCAGATATGGTTCCATCTGAAGAGAGGGGAGTGGCTTATGGGTTATACCATTTTGCCGTAGGCATATCCCTTCTGCCTGCAAGTCTTTTAATGGGCATTATCTATCAGGGTCTTGGTGCGGAAGCTGCATTCTCCTTCGGGGCGATACTGTCAATAATCGCAGCTATTCTGTTCATAATATTGGTGAAACAGGGAAAGGGGGCATTATGATGAGAGTGCAGCATTTCCTTTCAATCCTCCTCTGTGCTATTGTTATACTATTTTTGAGTTGTAACGATGAGGAAGGAGAGCTATTGAAGACCCTCTCCCTTCCTTCTAAATATCTATCAGAATCCGATATACCACACTTAGAAAAAACCATTGCAGAGGCATTAGAGATGGTTTTCCAGAAGATCGCAGGTGAACAGAAAAATCAGATAGGGAAAATGGAACCGAGGATGTTCCCCTTTGAATTTGATCCTAAAAAAAAGGATCCTCTGGTTGTTGGTTTTAAGATGTTCGAGAAATGGTTGAGGAGACAAGGATGTGTTAAAAATGTCAGGATACCTATCAAATCAGCAGAAGGAAAAGATTCTATAGAGATGTTGACATCTGATCCACCGCAGGTCTCCATTGGAATAGACCTTCTTATTGCCGATAAGGGGGTTCAGTCTTATCAATTGTTAATCCGTGTCAAAGGGAATTACACTGTCAGTCTTATTGGACTTGAAAGGATATCCTATGAAAAAGATAGATAATACCAGTGCAGAGATATACAGAACATTATCTGAGATTTATAAAGAGCCTGACATGCCCTTTGCAGAAGCGGTATGCAGAGGCGATTTATATGATGTTTTGAATACATACCTTAAAGAATTAAAGATAGAGGCAAGCATAGAAGACCTTAAAATAGCAGGAGAGACGAATGAGGTTTTTGAAAGATTAAAGTCCGAATACTATCCGCTGTTTGTTGGTCCTGTTCCTCCCTTTGCCCTGCCTGTAGAATCGGTTTACAAGGAATGGACTGCAGAGGAGGGTGCCATACTTTCAAAACAGAAGGGATTGCTGATGGGCGATTCTGCAATAGATATGATTAATATATATAAGGCAGAAGGAATCGAGGTACCGCCTGCATTTAATGCAATGCCCGACCATATTACCCTCCTCCTCGAATATACAGCCCACCTGTGCGAGTCTGCATCGCAGGATGAGCAAAAAAAATTTATATCCGACCACTTTGACTGGCTTCCAGATTTTGGTAAAGATGTATTTTCACTCTCCAAGAGCAAGTTTTACAGATGTGCTGTAGATGTAACTTTGAAATTTATACAGAACGAGAGGCAGATATTAGAAATTTATTGAACTATCCTTTTTTCCGTCTTCCCCTTTTTATAATAAAAATGCTGTTATAATCATAGAGCTATGAACGATTTTCCGTTATTGAGAGATTTAATAATTATCCTTGCAGTCGCACTTCCGATTACCTTTGCCTTTCACAAGATGAAGCTGCCTGCAATTGCCGGCTATCTGGTTACCGGCATAGTAATTGGACCTTACGGCATCAGGCTGATTTTCGAGATGGAGGCTGTGAAAACTCTATCTGAGGTCGGGGTGGCGCTTTTATTGTTTACAGTAGGGCTGGAGTTTTCGCTCACCCGAATGACAAGAAACATAAAAACAATTGTGGGAAGCGGCGGGATTCAGGTTGTTCTGACGATTCTCGGCGTCCTGACCATTGCATATTCAGCGGGTTATTCGCTGCAGCAGTCCTTTTTTTTCGGTTTTCTGATTTCTCTTAGCAGCACTGCGATTGTCCTGAAGATGTATACTGATAGGGGTGAAATTGACTCGCCGCACGGTAAATTCTCGGTCGGCATCCTCCTTTTTCAAGACCTCTGCGTCGTCCCGATGATACTCCTCATCCCTGTCCTTGCAGGCGCAGGGGATACCTCTCTCAAGGTTATCGTCCTGACGCTTCTCAAGGCAGTCATTGCCATGTCAGTTATATTTTTCGCATCACGGCTCCTTGTGCCTACCCTTCTGAATCAGGTGGTCAAATTAAAGAGCAGGGAATTCCTTCTACTCTTTGTAGTCCTCCTTTGTCTTGGAACGGCATGGCTGACACAGTATTTCGGGCTTTCCCTCGCTATGGGCGCCTTTATCGCAGGATTAATTATATCCGAATCCGAATACAGCAGTCAGGTGGTGGTGGAGATATTGCCCTTCCGGGATTTCTTCAGCAGTATTTTTTTTATATCCATCGGAATGCTCCTTAAAATTTATTACCTCTCCGACCATTTAATTTATCTGATGCTTCTCACAACGGGCATTATTATTTTTAAAATCGTCCTGACCCTTGTCTCTGTAGTATTATTTCAGAAATCCCTCCGCATCGCATTTATCTCCGCATTGAGGCTTGCACAGATAGGCGAGTTCTCCTTTCTGCTGGCGGAAGCGGGGCTCCGTTTACAATTAATCGGAAATGACGATTTTCAGAACTTTCTCGTCTCCGCTATTCTGAGCATGATAACCGCGCCGTTATTGATTCATGTCTCCTATAATTTATCCCTGAAACTGCAATCCCTTTTTTCCGTTTCTAAAACAGGGTGGGGAGAAGGGGAGGGGAAGGAGATGAATGAGCATGTCATAATTGCAGGTTATGGCTTGAATGGAAGGAGTCTCACACAAGTCTTAAAAGAGACCCGTATATCTTACATTGTTATAGAGATAAACACTGAGAGGATAAATGCAGGAAAAGCAGCAGGGGTTCAGATGATGTATGGGGATATAACAAGTAAAGAGATACTCCATAAGGCAGGAATCGAAAGGGCGAAGATTATCGTTTTTGCCATCTCCGACCCCCTGTCAATCCGCAGTGGGATTAATATAGCCCGGCAGATGAGCCCCCATATCCATATTATTGCAAGGACTCTTTATGCCTCGGAAGTGGAAGACCTTATGAGCCTTGGGGCAAATCAGGTTATCCCTATGGATTTCGAGACCTCTGTGGAGATATTTTCAAGGGTGTTAAAAGAGTATAATATCCCCGGCAATCTTATAAACAGGTATGTGGATATGATACGGATGGACGGCTACGGCATGCTTCGCGGGCTCTCTATCTCCCACGAAAAGCTTAAAGACCTCTATAAATATCTCTTAATGACCACTACGGAGAATTATCTGGTTACCGGGGATTCGACAGCAAAGGAAAAGAGCCTGAAAGAGCTTGACCTGCGGCACAAGACAGGGGCGGTCATAATCGCCATTGTCAGAAAGGGCGAGGTCAAGGTAAACCCCGACCCCGATTTGCAAATCGAGACAGGAGACCTTCTCATCCTGCTCGGAAGCCACGCACAACTGAACAGGGCGTTAAATCTTCTATCTGCAAAAATTTAGCCTGAAGTCTGTTCTGGTCTATACATTAAAAAATAATAAAATAGACAAGCTGAAAACTTTATTTTACCTAAAATGAGCGATTCACCACAGAGGACACAGAGAAAAAGACTGATAAATATAAAGAAAAATACCTGCTGGTTCAATCTTGTAGATTGAACCACATATTAATGTTTTGGTTCAGGCTACAAGCCTGAACCAGCAAGGAAAAG
>JACQEW010000326.1 GCA_016200365.1 Nitrospinota bacterium | reverse complement strand
TTTTCAGATAAAAATAAAAGATTTTATCGCTCCCCTTTGCAAATCTTACTCCGATGCCGGGGACTTAAAACCGTCTTCCATACTAAACAGCTGGGGTTTGCTGGAAATATTCGTTAAAAACAAAGATGCCAGCAGGGAATTAGGTATAAAAAAGGAAGAAAAGATGGTGATAACAACTTCTAATTTCTAATTCCCAATTACCAAATTTGGAAATTAGAAATTCGGGGCACCCACGAAAGTGGGTCGTAGGAATTTTTTTTATGGATTCTTTGTTATATATATCCTCTGCGTTTCTTTTAGGCGCATTCCATGCACTGGAGCCAGGACATGGGAAGATGATACTCATGACCTATCTAATCGGCTACAAGAGAAGGGTTGTTGATGCGGTAATATTAGGAGTTGTCGCTACCTTTACCCATACCTTCAGCATACTTATTCTTGGAATCCTTGCCAGTATATCGGCAAAGGTTTTTATTCCTGAAACTGTGGAGCGGTTTACAGAAATTACAGCAGGTATACTTGTTCTCATAGTCGGGGTGGGGATGCTATTATCGGGTAAAAGCAATCATACTCATCATCATGGAGAGCATCGTCATGAAAACAGAGAGGGGATAATGGGGTTAATAACAATCGGCGTATCAGGCGGAATAGTGCCGTGTCCTGCTGCATTAGCCGTCCTTTCAGCCACAATTGCAGGAGGGAGGGCATCGGACGGGTTCCTGCTTGTTCTCATATTCAGCCTTGGGCTCGGCTCGGTCTTGATAGGTATGGGTATAGCCTTTGTAAAGGCTTCTACATTTTTTGAAAGATATATAGAGAATATATTCAGCAAAAAGATACGGATAATAAGCGCTGTTCTGATTATAAGCCTTGGGGCATTCCTATTACTAAAAAATATATAGCAATCTTTGGTAGCCGCAGGCTTTAGCCTGCAAAACGCAACCATAAAGAGCTTGCCCTGAGTAAATCGAAGGGTTGCGGCTACCATTTAGGCATTATTTAAGTGTTCCAATATAATCAATTAAATCGGCTATCTGCTCTGGTGTCAATTTAACCGGCGTTTTATGGGCTGGTTTCGGTTTACCCTCTTTGTTCATCCTCTTTTTCAAATCCTGCGTGTATGCCTCATTTGCATCCCAGACAGCCTGTGTATCCTCAAGCCACTTTGTAATCCACTCCTTCGATGCCCTGTCGCTAATACCTTTTAATCCGGGTCCCAGCTTTTTCTTATCCCCTGTATCATGACAGGTCTTGCAGTTTCCAACCTTTGTATCCTTGAAGATAGCCTCTCCCTTAGCAGCATCTGCCGATGCAAAGGAATAACTGAACAGGACGCCCCCAAAAGCCAACACAGATAAAAGCCCAGAATATATTTTCATAATTACTCCAGAAGAACAAAGACTTGAACACGAATAACACGAATGGGACTAATTACACAAATAAAACAAGATGCAAGAGGCAAGAGGCAAGATGTCTTGCTTCTGGCTTCTGGCTTCTGACTTCTTGCTTCTAATATATTCGTGCCATTCGTATATTCGTGAAATTCGTGTTCCAGAATTTTATAATTTACATTAAAAAAATACCGTGACACCAGTAATCCCCCCCTCCCCCCCTTTCTTAAAGGGGGGAAATAATGGGGGGATTATACCTCCTACTTAAGTGTCGCCAGAAAATCAATTACATCTGCTATCTGCTCAGCAGATAATTTGCCTGGCAGTTTCATTGCTGTCTTTGGCTTGCCTTCCTTGTTCATTCTCTTCTGGAGATCCTTTATATAATCGCTGCCGGAATCCCAGAGAGTCTGTGGGTCTTCAAGCCACTTTGCAATCACATCCTTTGCTACCCTGTCTGTAACACCCTTTAAGCCGGGTCCTACTTTCTTCTTATCCCCTGTGTCATGACAGGTCTTGCAGTTTCCTACCTTTGTGTCCTTAAAGATAGCCTCTCCCTTAGCAGCATCCGCTGATGCAAAGGAATAGCTAAAAAGCACGGCTGCAAAAGCTAATAATGATAAAAGACCAAGATATCTCTTCAAATGTATCACCTCCTTTCTATTACAGAATATTGGCATAAACCCCTCCTCGCAGAAAAAAACAATAGATGTAATTTATAAAAACCATTAAATCATGTCAAGAAAAAAATCATTTATTTTCCTTTACCATCGCACCTATCTTGAGGCGAAGTGCATTGAGTCTTATAAAACCCTCTGCATCCTTCTGCCTGTAAACCTGTTCCGCCTCAAAGGTGGCATAATCCTGTCTATAAAGGGAATGCTCAGATTTTCTGCCTGCCACCGTGCAGTTCCCCTTATACAATTTTAACCTTACCCTGCCGGTAACATTCTTCTGTGATTCGTCAATCGCCGTTTGAAGCATCTCCCTCTCAGGGGCAAACCAGAATCCATTGTAGACAAGCTGGGAATATTTCGGAATCAGAGAATCCCTCAGGTGCATTACTTCTCTATCCATTGTCATGGATTCAATTGCCCTGTGTGCGACATGAAGTATTGTTCCCCCCGGTGTCTCGTAGACACCCCTCGATTTCATTCCCACGAACCTGTTCTCAACAACATCTACCCTCCCGATTCCATTCCTGCCTCCTGCTTTATTCAAATAGGAAAGCAATTCCGCAGGGCTCATCTTTTTCCCGTTCACTGCTATTGGATTCCCTTTTTCATAGACGATTTCGATATATGACGGCTTATTCGGCGCCTTTTCCGGTGATACACTCAATACATACATACTTTCAGGCGGCTCAACCCAGGGGTCTTCAAGGATACCCCCCTCAAAGCTTATATGAAAGAGATTCCTGTCTGAGCTGTATGGTCTTGCCTTTGTGACAGGAACGGGTATTCCATGTTTTTTTGCATATTTAACAAGCGATTCTCTTGAGTTTAAATCCCACTCCCTCCATGGGGCAATAATCTTTATGTCGGGCTGAAGTGCCATATAGGTCATCTCAAACCTCACCTGATCATTACCCTTGCCGGTAGCGCCGTGAGCGACAGCATCCGCCTTCTCCCTTCTGGCTACCCTTATCTGCTCCTTTGCAATTAGCGGTCTTGCGATGGATGTGCCGAGGAGATACTGTCCTTCATAAACCGCATTAGCCCTTAAAATCGGGAATATAAAATCCCTTACAAACTCCTCCCTGACATCCTCGATATAAATCTTGCTTGCCCCTGTCTTAATCGCTTTCTCTCTTACAGACTCAAGCTCCTCTCCCTGCCCAAGGTCAGCGGAGAAACATATCACCTCACATTTATAGGTCTCGATGAGCCACTTTAGAATGACCGATGTATCCAGTCCGCCGGAATATGCTAATACTACCTTTTTAATCTTTTCTCCCATAGATAACCCAAAAGAAGTGCAAGTGTAAGTGTAAGTGAGAAGTAATAGATTCCTTACACTTACACTTGCACTTACACTTTATTTTTTTCCTCCCATCAAGAGTTCCAGTATCGCCTTCTGCACATGGAGACGGTTCTCCGCCTCCTCAAAGACAATTGACCTCTCCCCATCAATTACATCATCACTTATCTCTTCTCCTCTGTGAGCAGGAAGACAGTGCATAACCAAAACATTTTTCTTTGCTGCCCTGACCATCTCTGTATTAACCTGAAATCGCCTAAAATCTTTCAGCCTCTTTTCGTATTCTCTTTCCTGTCCCATGCTCGTCCAGACATCGGTATATATTATATCAGCGTCCCTTACGGCTTCAAAGGGGTCATTTGTCATCTCTATCTTCCCGCTGTTCTTCCCGGCCGATAGAGCCGCCCTTTTAACTATCCCCGCATCGGGCTCATATCCGGCAGGCGAAGATATGGATAAATTCATGCCCATCTTCGATGCGCCGTCAAGCCATGAATTTGCAATATTATTACCATCACCTATGTATGCTACTTTCACGCCCTCGAGCCTGCCCAGCTTTTCCTTTATGGTAAACATATCGCACAATATCTGGCAGGGATGGTGTAAATCAGTAAGCCCGTTTATAACCGGGATAGAGGAGTTGGCAGCAAGCTCTTCCACCTCCTCTTGAGAATATGTCCTTATAACAATACCGTTTAGATACAGGGAAAATATCTTCGCTGTATCGGCAATGCTCTCGCCCCTGTCCATCTGCAGGTCCTTTGAGCTCAAGAAAATGGCATGTCCTCCAAGTTGGTACATCCCTGCTTCAAAGGATATCCGTGTGCGTGTGGATGATTTTTTGAATATCATGCCGAGTGTTTTGCCTTTTAATGGCTGGTAAACCTCTCCGGCATAAAATTTCCTTTTTAGAAATTCGGCACGGCTGAATATCTCTTCAATATCTTCAGGCTCGATGTCCGAGATAGCAAGGAGGTCTTTCTTCATCTGAATATTTTGTTCTTTATTTCCCCGAATATCTCATCCAGCACGGCTATAAGCCTATCTATTTCTTTGGTCTTAACATTAAGGGGGGGCAGGAATCTTAAAACCCTGTCCATGGTATAATTTACGAGAAATCCCCTTTTTAAGCACTCTTCGGTTATACCCCTTACTGGAAAGCTCATCTCCATTCCAATCATAAGCCCTATCCCCCGCACATCGTTTATAAAGGAATATTTTTCCCTCAGCCTCTTCAGCTTTCTTATGAAATAATCCCCTGTCCTTTTGCAGTGGGATAGGATATTCTTATCAATAGCCTTTACTGCAGCAATTCCTGCAGCGCATGCCAGCGGATTGCCTCCAAAGGTGGAGGCATGTGTCCCCGGTATAAATGACTTCGCAACCTCGTCTCTTGCAAGCATTGCTCCTATTGCAACGCCTCCGCCGAGAGATTTTGCCAGGGTCATTATGTCCGGGCTTATCCCGAAATGCTCGTAAGCAAAAAATTTGCCTGTCCTCCCCATGCCTGTCTGAACCTCATCAAAGATAAGGAGAAGCCTCTTTGCGAAACATATCTCTCTCAAGCCTCTCAGATAATCCTTGTCCGGCATGTTGACGCCTCCCTCACACTGAACCGGCTCTACCAGTATTGCGCAGGTCCTGCCGTTTGCCGCCTTTTCCACCGCCGGGATGTCGTTGAACGGAACATACCTGAACCCTGGCAGGAGAGGCTCGAACCCTTTATGGAATTTCTCCTGACCTGTTGCCGATATGGTAGCAATAGTCCTGCCGTGAAAGGATTTATACATGGTTATAATCTCGAATCTATCCTCTCCGTAGTTGTCTTTAGAATACTTCCTCGCCAGCTTTATTGCCGCCTCATTCGCCTCTGCGCCGCTGTTGCAGAAGAAGACCTTGTCTGCAAAGGATTTTTTGGTAAGGAGTTTTGCCAGTTCTGCCTGAGGCATGGTATGATAAAGGTTGGAGGTATGAATCAGCTCCTGTGCCTGTTTTTTTATGGCATTTACTATCGAGGGGTGACAATGTCCGAGGTTGTTGACTGCAATACCGCTTACAAAATCTGAATATTCCTTTCCCTCGGAATCCCAGACCTTCAATCCCCTCCCCTTTACCAGGGTAACAGGGTAGCGGTTATATGTATTGACAATACACTTATTGGAAAGCTCTGCAATCTTATCTTTCTTCACTTTTTCAATGTAAAATTATAAAAATCAGTTTTTTAACGCAAAGGCGCAAAGAAAATTGGAAAGACGCAAAGAATAAAAATGGTTTAATTCTTTGCACCCTTTGCGTCTTTGTTTTACTCTTAGCGTCTTTGCGTTAAGTTAGGCTTTTGTTCCTGACAATCTCCTACTGGGACTACCCTCCCAGAAGATCACTATCGGGCTTGCAATATATATAGACGAATATGTCCCTGCGATAACACCGATTACCAGGGCAAGGGAAAATCCGTGTATAACCTCTCCGCCGAATAAAAATAGAATGATGGCAACTAAGAATACTGTGAAGGATGTCAAAATCGTTCGGCTTAATGTCTCATTTATACTCCTGTTTATTATGGCTGCATAACCCTCTCTCCTCATATCCTTTAAATTCTCCCGTATCCTGTCGTATACAACAATCGTATCGTTTATGGAATAACCGACAATAGTAAGAAGGGCTGCTACGATTGTAAGATCAAACTCGGTATTTGTAATAGAGATTACCCCAACTGTAATCAGGACATCATGGGCAAGTGCAATTATAGCACCGAGACCGAAGGCAAATTCAAATCTCCACCATATATAGGCGAGCATAAAGAGCATTGCATAAAAGAGGGATAAAAGAGCCTTCTGCCGTAAATCCTTTCCCACCTTAGGCCCGACCATCTCAACCCTCCTGACCTCAAACCCCTCTTTTGGAAATTCGGATTCCAGCGAGCCCTTTATCTTCTTTCCTATATCCTCAAGGACATCCGAGGATGCCTTTGTCCGTATTATCACCTCTTTACTGCTTCCATAGTGCTGGATAATGCTGTCCCCCATGGCGATTTTTACCAATCCGTTGCGAACCTTATCAATATGGACATCTTCTTTAAACAGGAGCTGAACCATTGTCCCGCCTGAAAAATCTATACCATAGTTAAACCCGCCTTTTAGCGCTATCGAAATAAGCCCTGCTATAATGAATACCACAGATATAGCAATGGCTATATTCCTCTTGCCGATAAAATTTATATTCGTCCCCGGTTTTATAAATTGAATCATAAAAGTATTTTATTGCTCCATTGCTCCATTGTTCTATTGTTAAAACAATGAAACAATGAAACAATGAAACAATATCTTAAAAATCTGTGAAATCTGTGGATATAAGTCATTATATACTCAACCTCTCCATCCTCATCTTACCCGCTAAAAAATCAAAGATGAATCTGCTCACAAAAACTGCTGTAAACATGCTTACCGTAATACCTATGCTCAGCGTAACTGCAAAACCCTTGATTGCCCCTGTCCCGAACTGAAACAGCACTACGGCAGCAATCAGTGTCGTAACATTGGAATCGAGTATCGTAAGAAACGCCCTCTTAAAACCTGCATCAATGGCAGCCCTGACAGTCTTGCCCAGCCTAAGCTCCTCCCTGATTCTCTCAAAAATGAGGATATTTGCATCCACTGCCATACCTATGGTTAAGATTATACCTGCTATTCCCGGAAGGGTTAAGGTCGCTTTAAAATACGCCATAGCCCCCGATAGAAGTATCAGGTTTAAGAATAAGGCTATATCGGCAATAAGACCTGAAAAACGGTAGTAAAATATCATAAAGAGCAATATCAAAACACCTGAGATAATAGTTGCTTTTAGTCCCATTTCTATTGAATCCTTGCCGAGAGAAGGTCCCACTGTCCTGTTCTCGAGTATCTTTACCGGTGCAGGGAGCGCCCCTGCCCTCAAAACTATTGCGAGGTCGTGCGCCTCATCTGTTGAGAAGTAGCCTGTTATCTGAGCCCTCCCGCCGGAAATCTCCTCCTGTATAACAGGCGCAGAATAGACATTATCATCGAGGACTATTGCAAGTCTCTTTTTAACATTCTCTCCTGTTATCTTGCCAAAGAGCTTTGTTCCTGCCTTATCAAATTCTAATGACACATAAGGCTCATTATACTGGGTATCTATCCTTACCTCTGCATTGGTAATTGCATCGCCTGTCATCATTACCTCTTTCTTCAAGAGGAATGGCTTTTTCGAGACCGCCCCTGTTGATTTATCGGTAGTCCTCTGATAAAGTATCTCGCCGCCTTCGGGTATATTGCCTTTAAGTGCATCCTCCATGCTCTTATCATCATCTACAAGCTTGAATTCAAGCCTTGCTGTTTTCCCTATTAATTGAACCGCCCTTTCGGTATCTTTTATCCCCGGAAGCTGGACTATTATTCTCCTGTCACCCTGTTTTTGGATTGATGGCTCTGCCACACCGAACTGGTCAATTCTGTTTCTTATCGTCTCGAGCCCCTGGTCAACAGCCCTCTCCTCGATATATTTCCTTCTTTTACCCGTAATCTGGTAAACTATTTTTCGTGCATCCGACGAGTCGCTTATCTTTTCAAGGTCTGAAATGTCAGAGACAATCTTATCCACATCTTTTATTTTTGCTGTATCAGGCAGATTAATTACTATGCTGTCTTTATCCCTGTCTGCACTTACATATTCGATATTATCCTTTTTGAAGGCATCCCTTAAATTCATCACATACCTGTCGAGTGTGCTTTCCACAGCCTTTTCAGCCTCCACATCGAGAATAAGATGCATGCCTCCCTGCAAATCCAGTCCCAGATGTATCTTCTCCTTTAAGGGATGTGCGAGCCAGATAGATACGCCGGTAACTATCGTTATTAACGCAATTTTCCAGTAAAAATCTTTTTTCATAAAGAACAAAAGAAAAAGATTAAGGAGAATAGAGAAAAGGGGAAAAAGGAGAAAAAAAATCTGACTTATTATCTCTCCATTTCTCCATCTTCTTCTCCCCTTCTCCTTATATTTTTTTTTTTTTTAGTAACTTCACCTCATTTACCAAAAGCTCGTAGGTGCAGCCTAAAATTTTTGCCGCCCTGCGGCTGACGATCATCCGTGAAAGGAATATCTCAAAATACTCCATCACCTGCGATACCGCTGTATCGATTGTCAACTCAAGAGAGATTTTTTTGCCCTCGGCATCCACCCTTAAAAAAGAATACTTCACTGCATAATTTACCCTGTCATGAATATCAAAGGTCTTCATATCGGGATTTCTGACCCTCGATACATGGACATCTGCTTTATCGGCAAGAATAAGGGCTGCGGCTGCAGGAGTGGTCGGCTCGCCGACATCTTCCTCATGATTCGCTATGGCATTCATTATAATTACAACTTCCTCCAAATCCATCCCAAGATCAATCAGTATATCCTGCACAAGTATCGCCCCTGCCTGCCAGTGATTATTTCTGCCGAGCAAATTACCCGTATCATGGAGAAAACCTGCAATCGAGGCGATAACACACTCCCTATTCCGATAACCAAGCCTGCTTAATATGTTAAAGGCTATCTCTGCAACCAGATTGGCATGGCGGTAACCATGCTCTGTATAACCTATCTTCTCGAGATGCTCGTTTGCCCTTTCTATATAAACCTTGACTTTCGGGTGCTGCTTTACATCTTCGAGGGTTACCTCGCCCCGTCTAAATTCGTGTGCTACTGCCCCATTTTTCATTTTAAATTTACGATTTCCAATTTACAATTTTAAATTAAGTATTTGAGATTTTTAAAATTGTAAATCTAAAATCGTAAATCCACTACTATTCTTTGCCTTTCAGGGCGGCTACATATCCCCTCGATATTTTTATCTTCACATTTTCTGCAATTTGAAGGGTGATAACATCGTCCTTTATTTTAGCTATCGTCCCGTAGATACCGCCTGTTGTCAGCACATTATCCCCCTCTTTAAGATTCTCCATCATTGCCTTATGGTCCTTCTGCTTTTTTGACTGCGGTCTTATAAGCAAAAAATAGAAAATAGCGAACATTGCTATTATCGGCAGAAAGCTCATAAATAAAGATTCCGGACCGCCTGCCCCTGAAGGAGGAGCCATCGCATAAGCTTCATTAACCATTAAAATACCCCCAACAATTAACTTACAACTTATAACTAATAACTGACAACTAATAGATTTAAGCAAGGTGTTTATGTTGTAAGTTATTTGTTGTAAGTTGTTAGTTGGTTATTAGTTGTTAGTTAGTTACCACACCTGTTCTACACTAACCACTTCAGGGATGCTTTCCTTTATCGCCCTTTCGATTCCCATCTTAAGGGTCATGGTAGCGCTCGGACAGCCGCCGCATGCACCCATAAGTCTTACCTTTACCACACCGCTCTCCTCTACATCCACCAATTCTACATCTCCGCCGTCCATCTGAAGAGATGGTCTTATTGTGTTTAAAACCTCTTCTACCCTTTCTCTCGTCATAGCTTTTTCCTCCCTTCAAAAAAATTAGCCACAAATTTACACAAATTACACGAACAATAGATTATTCTATTAAACCATTATACTATATTCAAGCCTTATTTTCTTTTATTCGTGTCATTTGTATCAATTCGCGGCTAAATATTTACTCTTTGCAGCTATAACGGCAGCACTGTCATCATGCTCGAAGCCCTTATTTTTATCCCCATCGAATATAAACTCTATAGCATCCTTTACCTTCTCCATATCTACTTTTGTATTTTTGCAGGGGCCTTCAGGACGCCAGTTAGGGACGGCAAGAACCCTTACCTTTCCCGTATCCTGAATCCCGCTGACCAGCTCCCTCTCGCAGGCAACTGCAAGTATGGTAGACGGCTTAATACTGTGAATCATCTTTCTTGCCAGGCTTCCGCCTGTAGCAACACTTACATAGAAGCCGTATTTTCTGCTGAGCGACTTGAATTCCGTAATCTCGCATTTGCCGCAATCCTTACAATTGGTTATGTCCTCGGTTACCTTCTGCCTGCATCCTGAGTACTGTATGCACCTTGGGAGAAGCACCAGTAGATTTTCTCTTCCTATCTTTCTCCTCAATGCCCTGACCAGAGAGTTGTTAAAGTTTACGAAGGAGTTTCCTATCCTGTCTATTGATATACCCAATAATTTCCCGATTCTTACGGAATACGAGTAAATCAGCTTTATAGCATTGTGATTATTTCCAGTGAAGAATAAGAGAATATTTTTTCCGGTAGCTGCCGATACTACCGTAAGAACAAATTTTATAATTGTATAAATGATAAATAAGCTTATTACAATTCCGGATACAGTGAGCAGGTATGGCGATATTTCAAACAGACGCGGCTTTATCATGTACCATATAAAAGCCATAGAAAGAGAGAACAGGAGTATTACAAGCGCCGAAAGGGATAAGAACAATCCCTTCCCTTCTTCTATCCTCTCCTCCCTGTCTGTTACAGCCTCGCCTTCCCACTGGGATCCTAATTCTCTGTCTAACATAACACTAAAAGTTAAGAGTGAAGAGTTAAGAGTTATGAATTAGGGAATAATTCCTTTAATTCTTCATTCTTAACTCTTCATTCTTCATTATTTTACAAACTTCTCCTTTTTCGCCAGAAGCTGTTCACGGGTCTCCTGATGGTCGGGGTCAGGGATGATACAATCCACAGGACAGACCTCCTTGCACTGAGGCTCGTCAAAATAGCCGACACACTCCGTGCATTTTTCCGCATCAATCACATAGATGTCGCTCCCCTCGCTTATCGACTCATTAGGACACTCGGGCTCGCAGACACCGCAGCTTACACATTCGTCAGTAATCTTTAACGCCACTTTTAAGTCACCTCCCTCCTAAATAAAGTTAAGAGTGAAGAGTTATGAGTTATGAATTAGGGAATAATTCCTTTAATTCTTAATTCTTCATTCTTAATTTTTCACTCTTAACTCTTAACTGATATTCTTTCGCCTGATATATAAACGCCTCCAGCCTGGTCTGCAGCTGGCTGTCCTCCTGTCCGTCATAGACCATGTTGAGCCAGGGTATATCGTTAAAATCCTCTCTGAACTTCTTTGAAATGGCAGTTACCACCATACCCGGCATGCAGGTGAACGGCATTATGTTGACAATGCCCGACACACCTTTCTCCACATAGTCTATCGCCTTCCCGATGGATAATATAGCCTCCCCTTCAAATGACGGGTGCAGGTATTTGATGCTTCTCTTCTGTATATATTTTGCCGAAGGCTCTTCAAAATTTGTCAGCATCTCTTTAAAGGGCTTAAGGAGACGATACTCGTCCTGTTTCTGTATTATATTCTGCACATACCCCCGTATAACATCTCCATATTGTCTCTCGGCAACAGCCCTCGCTATATATCTGTCCGTGCAGTAGAATATCCACTCTGCAATCGGGGCAAGCCAGACCTCGCCTCCCAGCCCCTCTATCTTTTTTATTATATTCTGATTGCTGAAGTAATGGGATCTCAGATATATCTCGCCTACCAGACCGATAACAGGTTTTCTGACTTTTCTATTAACTGCTATTCTGCTGTATATATCCTTTATCTCATCCATCACATCGAATATCTCGTCTCCGCCCTTTTCTATTGCCTGACAGATTTTATCCAGATACTTCTTATATACTCTGTCGGTCTCACCTTTATTCACCTCGTATGGTCTTATCTCGTGAGTAATCTTTTGAAGTATATCTGTGGCAACAAGCCCCCTCCATGCAAGCCTTCGGAATTTGGTTCTCAACTCCCCAAATTCGCCGTAAGAATCCTTTGCATCCGGGGATATAAGGGGAACATCTTTAAAACCCATTTCATCGAGGAATATCCTCTGAACGCTCCTGTACTGACCGAATCTGCACGGACCATCCGCTGTAGGCATGAAGAAAGCGGTCTTAGAGGGATCAAAATCTTTCTCCCTTACCTTTTTTATAATATCACCGGTTGTGATTGTAAAGGGGAGGCATTCCTTCCCTGTAGTGTATCTCCTCCCGTATTCAAGGGATTTCTCATCCGATTCAGGCAGAACCTCCGCATTCATACCGCATGCCCTGAGCGAAGCAACCAGCGAATAGGCATGGTCGCACATATAAGGGAGGTAAACCTTTCTGTCCTTAGGATAAAATGTATTGAGCCCTCTCCTCTTGCCGCCCTGAAATTCCATATCTTTGATATTCTCAAGACTATCGAAAAATGCCTCGCACCGTGTTATAAATCCTGCATCTGCGCTGTGCTCATCTATCTCAAGCTGTAGATAGGGCTTCCCGCCCATCTTTTCTTTTATATGATAGGAAATAAAAGAGTCCGGTCCGCATTTGAAGTTTGAAATATATATGGCATTCAGTTTTTTATTCTTGCTTATAAAATCTGCTGCCGCTATCATTCTCTGTCCCGCCCTCCAGTACATATCGGGATATTCATCGGCAATCTCTTTTGTATTGAGAGGGAGAAAATCCATAGGTATGGCAATCACTCCCATATCCTTCAATTTCTTAGGCAAATCGAGGTTTAACCCGGGGTCGCAGCCGTTGTATGTCCTGCTTATTATCACCACAGCCCTATCCCCGTCTTTCAGTCCTTTTACAATCTCCTCTCCCCTGTCTTTTATGCTTTTTAAGAACCTGTCCTGCTCATCTTGAGCCTTTTCCATTGCACCCTTTATCTTAAAAGGCGATACACCTATCTCCATACCCATCTTTACCAATTCCTTTGCAACAGCCTTATCTCCACTCTGAAATAAAATAGGAGGGGTGAGGAGCTTTATCCCGCTCTTTTCCGTATCGATAGCAGCTCTTATTATATATGGCGCAGACTGAACGAGGGGACATGTATGGCTCTGGGGAAACTCCGAATCCTTTCCCTTTCCCTTCTCAAACCATGAAGGGACAGGCTTAAACCGTGAGGGGACAGGCCTGTTCATGCTTACAAAACTGGGGAAGAATATATAATCCACCTTTTTTGCAATCAGCTCCATGATATGTCCGTGAACAATCTTCATCGGGAAGCATGTCTCTGCAGTCGCCTTCTCCAGAGAATCGTTCATTATATTCTGGTTTGTTACTCCCGAAAGGACGACCTCAAACCCCAGCTCCGTGAAAAAACGATTCCAGTATGGGAAAACCTCGTAGAAATATAAAACCCGAGGTATTCCTATCCTTAATTTTGCATTTTGCATTTTGCATTTTGCATTTTGAAATACCAGCTTCTCCCTCTCTGCAAATAAATCTGGGATATTGTTCTCCACCTTTTTCTTATCTACCTCAAATATCTCGCATCTCGCACCGTAGAAATGGGGTTTCTCATTTTCAAATTGGACATTGCTTACATCGCAGACATTAGCGCATGCCTTGCACTCAAAGGTGTTGACCTTATACTGTCTATGGGAAAGGTCAAAGCCCTTGAATCTCGTCTTATATCCCTCTTTTCCGTTAAGATGATTCATCGCCAGAATTGCAACACCGATCGCACCGGTAACATCATGGTGGGGAGGGACGAATATCTTTTTCCCTGTAACCCTTTCAAAGGCTGAAACAACCGCCTTATTCCACGCAACACCTCCCTGAAAGAGTATCCTGTCGCCTATCTTTCTGTCTCCTACAACCCTGTTCAGATAATTGTGGACTATGGAATAGGCAAGCCCTGC
>JACQEW010000325.1 GCA_016200365.1 Nitrospinota bacterium | reverse complement strand
TACTACCTCGTTGACATCTTTATATGCTTCTGGAAATTCCTCTCTTAATGTCTCTCTTCCTGCAGCGCGGCAGTATATACCTTTATCCTCTAACTCCCTGTGTATTGCCCTTCCCTTTGTTGCCTTTATTGCTGCATGTCTGCTCAGGCATCTTCCTGCTCCATGGCAGGTGCTGCCAAAGGTCTGATCCATTGCCCCCTGTGTTCCTACGAGGATATACGATGCCCTTCCCATATCGCCCGGTATTATGACAGGCTGACCTATTTCTTTGTATGCAGGAGGGGTTTCGGGATGACCCGGTGGAAATGCCCTTGTAGCGCCCTTTCTATGGACCGCGACCCTTCTCTTTTTTCCGTCTACAATGTGGTCTTCTATCTTCACGATGTTGTGTGCCACATCATAGATTAAATCCATTCCCAGATTTTTTGGAGATATAAGAAGGGTCTTTAAGAAGACCTCCCTTGTCCATGCCATGAGGAACTGTCTGTTCGCCCATGCGTAATTTGCAGCAGCCCTCATGGCAGATAGGTAATCCTGACCCTCCGGTGAATTTATAGGTGCGCATGCCAGTTGTCTGTCAGGGAGTTTTATGTTGTATTTATCTACAGCAGTCTCCATTACCTCAAGATAATCCGTGCATACCTGATGTCCGAACCCCCTCGAGCCTGAGTGTATCATAACGGTTATGCTGTCCTTCTCGATACCCATAATATTGGCAGCCTTTTCATCATATATCTCATCTACATATTGGATTTCGAGAAAGTGATTTCCTGAGCCGAGTGTTCCCTCCTGTCTTTTCCCTCTTTCAAAAGCCCTGCTGCTTACTTTATCGGGGTCTGCGCCTTCCAGACAGCCGCCTGCTTCAGTATGCTCTAAATCCTCCTTTGTCCCATTTCCCCTTTCTACAGCCCATCTCGCCCCTTTTACCAGTAAATCTCTTCCTTCCTGCGGTGAAAGGGTTATCCTTCCTTTAGAGCCTACGCCTGTAGGGATCTCTGCATAGAGGGCATTAACAAGCTCTTTTGCCTTATCTTTTATGTCTTTTAAATACAGATTGCTTCTGACAAGACGCACACCGCAGTTTATGTCGTAACCTGTCCCGCCCGGAGATACCACGCCGTCTTTTATATCTGTAGCTACCACACCGCCGATTGCAAGCCCGTAGCCAAAGTGCATATCCGGCATGGCAAATGATGCCTTTACAATGCCGGGCAGAAAAGCGCCATTTGCCACTTGTTCGATAGATTGGTCTGCCTGTATTGCTTTTAACAGTGTTTCATTAGTATAAATAATGCCCGGCACCTTCATGCCTTCTTTATAACTTACAGGTATCTCCCATCTATAATCATCAATTTTTTTTAACGGCACTGTCATAAAATTCTTATAGTTTTAATTTACTCCCAAATCCATCTTTTGTCAAATGTAGCAGGGTTACATGATATAATAAATTTTATGGAATCTTCTCATAATTTTGCAGAGGTGGTTTTTGGTATCCATGTTGACAGGGTATTTTTATATAGAATACCGGAGGGAATGGAGCCTTTGTGTAAAAGGGGAGTAAGGGTATTCGCCCCATTCCGCAACAGGAATAGGATAGGGTATGTAGTTGGCTTCAAAGATAAGGCTGATATTGAGACAAAGGAGATTATAGAGATACTCGATACCGAGCCTGTTATTAATGATGAGATGTTTAAGTTTACCCGCTGGATTGCCGATTATTATTTTTGCAGTTGGGGTGAGGTTATCGAATCTGCAATGCCGGCATGGGTTGATGTGAAGATAGTGAATAAGAAGGAGATAAGGAGGGTAAAGGAGAGAAGCCAGAAGTCAGAAGTCAGAAGTCAGAAGTCAGAAGTCAAAACACTTGATTTATCTCTTACAGCCCATCAGGAAAACGCCTTAAAGAAAATTCAAGATAAAATTAATGAGAGAGAACACCATGTATTCCTGCTTCACGGCGTAACAGGGAGCGGCAAGACGGAAGTTTATATAAGGACTGCGGCAGAGGCATTGAAAAAGGGACGGAAGGTTATTGTAATGGTTCCTGAGATAACATTGACCTTTCAGATATTCAAGAGGTTCGTTAAATTTTTTGGCAGCAGGATAGCCGTGCTGCACAGCGGTCTTACCGATAGAGAGAGATATAATGAGTGGATGAAGATTAGAAATGGAGAGGCTGATATTGCTGTCGGCGCAAGATCTGATGTATTTGCCCCATTTGAAAATATAGGGCTTATAATAGTTGATGAGGAGCATGATACGGCATATAAGCAGGATAAGAACCCCAGATATAATGGAAGGGATATAGCAGTGGTCAGGGGGAAGTTATCCGATGCAGTTGTTATTCTCGGCTCAGCCACACCATCCATGGAATCATTTTACAACTGTCAGATTGGAAAATACGAATACCTCTCCCTTCCCGAAAGGATAGATAAAAGGAGTCTGCCTTCTATAGAGGTTGTGGATATAAAGGGCGGCGGCAAAAGAGGGAGCATTGTATCTGAGAAGCTTAAGATTGAGATAGGCGAAAGGATAGCGAAGAATGAGCAGACCCTTCTTTTTCTTAACCGCCGGGGGACAGCAAGATATATTCAGTGTGCGGACTGCGGATTTGTCTGGAAATGCAGGAATTGCAGCGTTTCTCTTACATACCATAAAAAAAGAAATCTCGGCATCTGCCACTATTGCTGGTATTCGGTTGCAGTTTCGGATACCTGTCCTGAATGCAAAGGGTATATAATAGATTTTAAAGGCAGAGGAACACAGAGGCTTGAAGATGAGGTAAAGTCATTTTTTCCTGACTCCAGAATAGAAAGGATGGACAGGGATACGGTAAAGAAGAGAGGTGAGGCAGAAAGGATACTAAAAGGAGTAGAGGGCGGGGATGTGGATATTCTTATAGGCACCCAGATGATAGCAAAGGGGCATGATTATCACGGGATTACACTGGTTGGTATTATTTCTGCCGATGATTCTTTAAATATCCCTGATTTCAGGGCATCGGAAAGGACATTTCAATTGATTACGCAGGTTGCGGGAAGGGCAGGGAGGGGAGATATAAAGGGAGATGTTATACTGCAGACATATAATCCTGACCATTATGCCGTAAGGTGTGCAAAGGCGCATGATTTTGCCGGGTTTTACGCTCAGGAGGGAAAATTTCGCGAGGCTCTCGATTATCCTCCATACTCAAAGATTGTATCCTTTAAAATCGAGGGAAGAGACGAAAAAAAGACAGAGGTTTTCAGTCATGAGCTTGGAAAGATGCTTGATACTATAGCAGCGGAGCGGGGGAATTCGACTAACGATGCAGTGGAGAAGCTTGGACCATCGAAGGCGATTATCTATAAAATGAAAAACAGATATAGGTGGCATATTATTTTAAAGGGCAAAAAGGTGAGCAGTCTTAAAAGAGTAATCTCTCGTGCTGTTGAAAGGGTGAACTCATTTTCGATGTTAAAGGGCGGCATTAAGATGGATATAGATGTTGACCCTGTTCATCTGATATAGGTGTAATGTTTAATTATATCGTAAAAACTCCTCTTTTCGCTTCCGTTATTTTTTCTTTTGCTCTATTTTAGATTATAAAGGAACAAAAGAAAAAATAAAAAGTCGCTCAAAAAGGAGTTTTTACGATTTAGTTATATTTAATATGAAATACGATACAATCTTACTAACAGGCGATAAAAAGGCAAGCAGAAGCGTATTCGGCATGAATAAATCGCTTATTGAATTGAACGGCGTCCCTCTTTTTATGTATGTTCTATCCGCACTTCAGGATGTAGATGAAGTTGATAGCATATATATTGTAGGTCCTAAGCCTAAAATCGAGGAGCTTCTGAAGAAACACTTAAATCCCCCTTTATTCCCCCCTTTAGAAAAGGGGGGGAGGGGGGGTTTTAAAAAAAATGTCGTAGTAGTGGAGCAGAAGTCCAATCTCTACGAAAATGTCTGGCATACCTTCCTATCTACAATTAAAGATTATAGAGATGGAGATGAGCTTAAAAACCCTCCCTTGATGGATAAATCGGTGTTTGTGGCAGCCGGTGATATGCCTTTGATAACATCATTTGAAATTAAAGAGTTTATATCTAAATGCGATATGGAGAATTATGATTATTGCCTTGGAATGATTCCCGAGCATGTCCTGAAAAATTATTATCCCTATAGGGGAAAGCCCGGCATAAAACTCGCCTATCTTCATCTGAGAGAGAGCAGATACAGGATAAGTAATCTGCACCTTATTAAGCCTTTCAGGATAATTAATAGGGAGTATATCGAGAAGATGTATGAATACCGTTATCAAAAGGATATAAGGAATGTTGTCAGGCTTACTATCGAATTGATACGGAAGCATGCAGGTTTTAAGACGCTGTTATTTTACGGCATGGTTGAAATGGCGATTTTTATGTCCAAGATTCATATAGATATTCTCAGCAGCTTTTTTAAATGGTTTGTTTCGCTGGAGTCGGCAGAGAAGGTTGTATCAAATGTCCTGAAGACCCGGTTGAAATTGGTGGAGACATCCTTTGGCGGAGCGGCGCTGGATGTGGATAATGAAAACGACTTTGATACCATAAAGGTTATGTATAAAGAATGGATGGAGTATCAGAACGGCAAGGGGCAAGAGGCAAGGGGCAAGGGGCAAGGGGCAGAAATCAAAAACAAGAAGTTATTTTTATTCTGCCTACTGCCTGCTGCCTACTGCCTACTGTCTCCAGATAATGCCTACGCATGGGGGGCGGGGCTTCATATTAAAGAAGGGATGTTCGTCCTTGACAACCTTAAACTGATACTGCCTGCGATAGCGGATTTGCTGAGGGCATTCCCTTACGACTACCTCTACGGCTGCATAAGCGCCGATATATTCATCGGCAAAGGGCACAAGAGGAGGGATGACCACTGCCACAACTGGTCTGTAGGGCTGAAGATGCTGAAATTTACAGAAAGCGACGAGACCCGCGCCTTTTCCTACGGCTACCTCTCCCATCTTGCGGCAGATGTAATAGCCCACAATTTTTATATTCCGAATCAATTGTATCTCACATCTTCTACAAAGAGAATCGGGCATATATACTGGGAATTCCGCTCCGATGAATACATCGAGAAAAAATACTGGAAGATTGCAAAGACGGTGATAGGCAGGCACAACCATCACAACGATGAATTTATGCAGGATATAATCAAGAGGAAATTAATTTCCTTTCATACAAAAAAAAGGATATATTCTCATTCCATTCAGGTAAATGATATTACATTGTGGCAGAAGGCTGTGGCAGTGGTATCAAAAAACTCCAGATGGGATGTAGAAAAAAAGTATGTAGATTTTTTAAGCAGACTTTCGATAAATATGATAATAAACCTTTTAAAAAATCCCCATTCCTCTCTCTGCTTTAAATATGACCCTGTGGGAACCGATAATCTTATATCATCGAAGAGGATGCGTCGGATAAATATAGTGCTGAATGGAAGATACCCTGTGGAGAAGATATTTAATATACCGGAAGAGATATTGAAACTGTCTTTTGATGTATAGAGTTTCAATCCACGCGCCCGCGTGGGTCGATTATGGGACTTCGCGTAATAGTGTGGGTAGTGTTTTCGGTTAAAAGTTGAATAAGAAGGAAAAAGATTTACTAAATTCTAGCTCCACTAAACCCCTCATTACAAAGGAGGGGAGGTTAATATCAAGTGATCGAGAGATTTAAGGGTCAAATATTTGCGCTCTACTAACTCCTCCCCTTTGTAAGGGGAGGTTGGGAGGGGTAGAGTAGATGGAGATAAATGATAAAGCAGGGGAAGAAGGGAAATCTTAATTGTAAAAGGAGGCTTCGTTCCGAGATGACCTCTGCGGAAAATAAGCTTTGGTTACGACTTAGAGGGAAGCAATTGAATGGTCTAAAATTCAGGCGACAACATGGGATAGGTTCTTATATTGTTGATTTCTATTGCCCTGAAAAGAGGCTTGTCATCGAGGTTGATGGCGATGTTCATGCTTATGAGGAACAAATTATAAGGGATAAGGAGAGGGAAGATTATCTCAAGGCATTAGGTCTTCAAATAATTAGATACACGAATTGGGATATTTTAACAAACTTGGAAGGGGTTGTGGAAGATTTATTTAGACAAATCGGTAAGTAATATCTACCTCCCCTAACCCCTCATTACAAAGGAGGGGAAAGTTAAAATAAAATCACCCACACTATTACGCGAAGACCCAATATTTATTATTCGGCAGGAGAAAATTTAGCAGTTTCAATCCACGCGCCCGCGTGGGGCGCGACGCCTTCCATCCAGCTTTTATAACATCCCTGACTGTTTCAATCCACGCGCCCGCGTGGGGCGCGACTGTTCTTCTGGCCACTCTGAGACAGGGTGGTTAGTTTCAATCCACGCGCCCGCGTGGGGCGCGACTGGGCATTCTATCCCTTGC
>JACQEW010000324.1 GCA_016200365.1 Nitrospinota bacterium | reverse complement strand
TTTCAAGAAAAACAGATTCCTCCTGTAGATACTCTTGCAAATATCCTTTTACATGATTACGGTATAAACATGAATGTTAGGGAAGATGCAGCAAGGGCATTTATAGACTCTGCCAGATATGTTGGTTTATTGGGTGCCGATAATGTGCTAAGAGGTTCAAAAAAGGATGTAGAACTTGTTCCAGTTACTGAAGATAAGGCCGTTGGTACCTTAATACAAACTTCTAACATCCCAGCTACAGTTACAGCAACGATAAAATTATCTAAAGGAACAGCATCAATTATATTGCCTGAAGGTGGTATAGGCAAAAAGGATAATGAGCGTCTCCAAAAATTAATTGATGCTTATGTAATAGAGGATACGGAAAGCTAAAAAGGATTCGGTGGAATGAAAATTTGATAGGAGATAATTAATGGAGAATAAACCAAAAGAAAAAGAAGTTATCAATATTGATGTCAAATCACTTTCTCATACAAATCTTGTTGAAGTTATCCAGAAACTTAGAGGCAGCGAATATCCTGAATTGTTACAGATGGCTCAGAAGGAATTGGTTGATAGGCTTAAACAAAAAGGTTTTAACAACCAAAAGATTGCCACCTTGCTAACCACCAATGTTTACGGAACAGCAAAAAAGAGGGCAATTGCGGAAGAATGGGCGAATGCATTAGGGGTTACGAAAAAGGAGTTTTTAAGACTTATCGGGAAGAGATAGCAGACTTCCGAATTTTTGGTGAAATAATTTTTTCTTTCAGTTCAGTTTTAAGTAAAGCCTCAAGTAATCGTTTGGCAGGCTCTACGATAACTTCTTCATGATAAACCTCTTCTATTCTTGAAAGAGGTGTAATTTTCTTAACAACAGTTCTTTTCATATACAATATATTACCATATTTTTTAAAAATGCGTCAAGAATTGTTTGTCAATCGGTTTTAAGTTGATTAATCTGGTTCAGTAAATCCTCTCCAAAGAAATCCCATATAATTTTTTATCTTACCAGAAAGAGTTGCCTTTTCACACCACTCAATCAGTGTATTTCTATCACCAAGATATTGATAGTATGGGACGCCGTAGCCACAGCTTGTCTTAACCCTATCAATCCGCAGGAGTATCAAGTGTCTTGCATATTAAGATACCTTTCCTCCCATCTTTTCCTTGAGCCCCTTGCCTGTTTGGCTGTCAAGAGATATAGCCTCACCATTGCCATAGAGTCGTAGAATCATAGGGTCTTTGTCAAAACTCATAAACATCATTGTCAATCTACCATTCTGTTGTAAATGGGTTGCTGTCTCATTCCCGCTTCCCGGATAATCTGCATAGACAACAGTTTTATTATCCAAAATCTTTAAAGTATCATATCCTTTTGGAGAAAGATTAACATATTCTCCCTTAAGGTTATCAGGTGCAGTAGCAACAAAAAATATTTTCTGAGTCTTGATAAAATTTATAAATTCATCATTTAATTCGGGGTATAGTTTAGCCATGAATTATATTGTTCTTTTAGGATATGCCTTACCTTCAAGGTGAGATATATATTCCTCTGCATATACAGCAGCAATGGCTCCGTCACCAACTGCTGTCGCCACCTGTCTTAACGGCGTGACACGGCAGTCTCCTGCAGCGAAGATTCCTTTTACTGAGGTCTCCATCTTATCATTCGTGATTATAAATCCGCCCTTATCTTTTTTTGTGTTGATAAATTCGGTGTTTGGTATAATTCCTACAAAAACGAAAATACCTTCTGCCTTGACCTCTCTCTTTTCATTCGTTTGAATATTTTTCACAGATACCTTTTCTACTCCGCTCTCCCCTCCTACAATCTCATCAACTGCTGAATTCCATAGGAATTCTAACTTTGGATTTGAGAGGAGTTTCTCCTGCATAATCTTTTCTGCCCTGAGTCTGTCCCTCCGATGCACAAGATAAATCTTGTTTGCAATCTTTGAAAGGTATTGTGCCTCTTTTACTGCTGTATCTCCGCCTCCGACAACAACAATATCTTTGCCATTGTAAAATGGACCATCGCAGGTGGCACAGTATGATACCCCTCTCCCTGTCAGTACGTCTTCCCCTTTTACCCCGATTTTTTTAGGCTGGGCACCTGAGGCAATAATGACAGCCTTTGTCTCAAGATTCTTAGAATCTGTCTTTACAACCTTTATATCGCCTTTATCAATAATCTGCTCTACTGCACCAAACTCAATTTTCAAGCCAAAGTCCTTTGCATGGCTTTCAAACTTGCTCATCAATTCTGAGCCGCTTATGCTTCTATATCCCGGATAGTTTTCAATAACATCACTTAGTGCTATCTGCCCTCCTACGCCCAGTTTCTCAATCATAATCACATTTAGTTGGATTATCTAACAGAGCTTTTAGAATTTCAAGGTTTTTATGCACCCCTCCTTCCTCTCAATAGGTGAGGATTATTTTTGTAATAAATTATTTTAAAAAATTATTCTTGACATAAATTGTGCATCCTGTTAAATTACATACCAACTGGTAGGTAGGTTAATTTATGAAAACCACAAAAGAAGCTCTTTCGACAAAGGAGCAATTGCTCCGAACTGCAACGGAATTGATGCTTGCGAAGGGATTTACCGCCGTTACGGTAGATGAAATATGCGAAAAGACAGGGGTTACCAAGGGGGGCTTCTTTCATTATTTCGAGAGTAAAGATGATTTGGGAAAATCCGTCCTTGAATATTACTGGCAGTCTCAAGTGCAGATGGTTCAGGAAATGCCTTTCCATTCAATAAAAGACCCGCTCAAAAGACTGCATGGATTTCTCGACTCCTTTGCAGATAGAGCAAGAGACCCTCAAATTACAAAAAGCTGCCTGATAGGCAACTTTTCTCAGGAGCTTTCCTCTACTTACCCTGAAATACGGACACTCTGTGATAAGAAATTTTCCATGTTTGCCGATATGCTCAAACAGATTCTCGATGAAGCCAAACAGATGTATGCTCCCCGGTCACGGCTTGATACGAAAAGTCTGGCGGAGCATTTCGTCGCTATATTTCAAGGGGCATTAATTCTATCGAAGGCGAAACAGGATACAAAGGTGATTGAAGAAGGCATCCGGCATTTCAGGCAGTATGTGGAGGCATTGTTCAAAAAGGGGCGAAAAAAGGCAGTTAAATCAAGAAAAAGGGGGTGAACAAGATGAAGATTAAAAAAGTGCTAAGGGTGTCGAAAGGGCTCTGTAAATGCAAAGGCGCATGCTAAACGGAGAAGGAGCAAAGGGCAACAGGAACATCCCCCCTTAATTCCCTCTTAGTTAAGGAGGAATTAAAAGGGGGTGTCATCCTTAGCCAATACCTATTTATGGATTCGAAAAACAACTTATTTTAGTCTTTTCATGATACCAATTTTTATACACGGAGGGAAAAGAAATATGAAGAATAAAAATGCAGTCAACTGGTTTGAAATTCCGGTGAAAAATTTCGATAGAGGAAAAAAGTTTTACAGCACAATACTCGGTGCGGAAATCGGTGAGATGCCGCATCCTCAATTGAAATATGGAATATTGCCGATTGATATGAAAGGTGGCGGCGTTGGCGGCGGCATTGTTCAAGGTGAGGGCTACGAGCCATCCAATAAGGGTTCACTGATATACCTGAATGGCGGCGATGATCTCAGCAAAGTTCTTTCAAAGGTGGAGAAGGCAGGAGGGAAAATTTTGCTGCCCAAAACCTCCATCGGTCAAAACGGATTTATGGCACACTTCCTTGACACTGAAGGCAACAAGGTAGCACTGCACTCGATGAAGTAATGCGCAAGGCAAACCCGGGAACATCTCACGGGTTTGCCTTAAATCTAAAAATCAATGACATTAATGGATAAGGTGCTTTGCCGGTTATCAGTCGAAAAGTAAAGATAATAAGAAACCGGATAATAACTTGTTTGGCCAATAGGAACAAAATCTATGAGCGAATCAACACAAGGCATCGTAGTTCTGATATTCACGTCGGTCGTTGTTTCTTTCTTCGTTCACGCCCTGGTCCGTTCATTTGTAGCGGCTTGTTTTATCTCAGCCGCGATTGCATTGGTTGTCTTTCAGTTCTTCGCTTATCTTCACATTGGTTATTTAGATCCATTTTTTGTAATTGCTCTGTTCACCGGAGGAGTCGCTGCCTACATTGTTGCATTGTTTGTCGGACTACCGTTTTTGTTATATAGGCGTAAGCAAAATGGCAAAACTTGATTTAAGGCCTAACGCAACGTTAGAGGCATCTCATCATGCATAGCCAAACTATAATTAATTGGCTGACATTAAGTGCGCTGATACTCGGCGTGCTTTGCTCGTCCGTTCTAATGGCCTTCGGCTTGACGCAAGAAGTTCTTGGGCATGTTGCGTGGGCCTTAATGCCCTATGCAGTATTAGCTGCCATTCTTCTGTGTGTGCGCTTGTTTCGTATCGACCGATCTATTCAGCTCTTATCTGCTTGGGCAAGCATTGTGATAGCGCTGGGCGGGCCTTTACTTTATATCGACGCGTTGTATGTCCATGTTGACGCGCAAGCGGGGCTCGTAGCTTTGATGATTTCTGTGATACAGACCGCTCTCGGTGTGGTTGTAGCAGTTGTGGGTATCTTGTGGCAATGGCGTATCAGTCGAAGAACTACCAAATCCGCTCACCAAGCGGGTCGCAAAGCTTCGCCACTTACTACAACACTGTGAAGGATGACCAGTTTGAAAAAGTCTCTTAGAATTATATTTGTATCTGTAATCATTATTACCGCACTTCTGTATACCTTAATTACAATACTACAGAACGCGGATTCAACGACGATAAAAATCGCCAAAGAAGTGGATGTTTTCGTAGTCCAATATTGTAAGAATAATAATAATCTTCCCACCTCGGGTGTTCTACAGAGTCAATTCCCAAATTTAAATAGAGACTCTGGATGGTTTTTTTACACGGATGATAAGACGTATTTAAAAGTTCAATACCCCATGAGGTGGTGGAACAAAGATGCGATTGGAGAGCGGAGAATTTCCGAGTTTACAGCTACTGTTTATGCTTATATAATGGATTACAAATGCAAGAAGGCCAAATGAGCGGCCCATGCCCAACCCATCATTCAACCCGGGCGGGCGCGGTTTTATTGCGCCAGCCGGCTAATTCAGACGTTATTCGCCGCATTTAATGGCATAGAAGTCTCATGCGAAAATTATTTGTTATTTTCTTCCTTTGCGGCGCATTGGCCGCGTGTGCCCGGAATATCCCGCAAATTCCGGCTCTCGGCGAATTTTATGGGCAACCGATACACACAACAGTGGATTCGGAAATCGCGAGGTATTTTTTGGAGCATTATCTGAAGGGTGAGCGGATTCGTCCCGAGCTGGATGCGACGATAGAGGCCATAGCACGCGATATCGGAAACCGGATGCCTACACGATATTTACTCAAATCCATCGCCGAAAGCCATTCAACGGATTTGGCTGCATTGGCGCTTTGGCAGTCTATGTTGCGGGATTCCGGGAACCGCCGAGCCCAGAGTATGTTTCTCCATGAATTTTCACGGCTGAAGGAACATTTACGGGAAACTCCAGACCGGTTCACTCCGGACAAGTCCGGTTACTTGATCGTCTTCGTGCCGGGTTGGTTCTACAAATCTCAGCCTGAGAATGGCGCTGATTTCGCCAAGCCGCGCCAGTCGCTGACCGACGCGGGAGTGAGAACGGCATTGCTGGAAATAGAGGAAAATGGGACGGTCGAGCATAATGGCGATCTCATTGCGAAGCACCTTGCCAGGCTCAGTCGCGGGGAACAGAAGATTATCGTGGTGAGCGCCAGCAAGGCCGGCCCGGAAGTCGCTCTCGCTCTGTCTGAGTTGCAGAGAACCAATACGAACCACAACGTGAAAGCGTGGGTGAATATCGGCGGTGTTCTTCGCGGCAGCGCATTGGCGGACAAAGCGTTGACATGGCCAACGTGCTGGTTCGTTAAACTATTTGTTATCAAGGGCGCCTCTTTTGACGGCATTGAAAGCATGGCCACGTTGCGAAGCGCCGAACGCGCCGAACGCATAAACCTGCCCTCGGACATCCTTGTCATGAACTATGTAGGCATCCCCCTTTCCGGGCAGGTATCCAATCGCGCGAGGCTCGGCTACTCACTGTTGCGCGCGGACGGTCCGAATGACGGCTTGACGCTCATTGTTGACGAAATCCCCGCCGCCAGCGTCACCATTGTCGAACTTGGATTGGATCACTTCTTTAGCGATCCAGAAATTCACGTTAAAACCGTAGCGTTGGCGAATACGGTTATTCGTATGATAGAGGCGAATGGAGCAGCGCCCAACAACATGTTCAATGCGGACTGGCAAAAGCGTCGCTTCGCACCACTTTTTCCAGCCGGTTAACGCGAACGTTAGTGGTAAAAGGATATAAAAATGGATCCAAGCAAGAAGACCTCTGGGATAGATATGAAAGTAAAACTTTCAACACTCTGGATTGTTGTAATGTTTAATATGGTTTTTGCAGATGTTCTAACATTTATTACACCTGGAGTCATGAAAGAAATTATGACAGGATATGCGGGCGAGATTCAAATCACTCAAGGGATTTTGCTGGTATTTGCAATATTATTGGAAATACCTATTGCCATGATTTTTCTGTCCCGAGTATTGAAGTATAAAGCAAATCGATGGGCAAATATGGCTGCATGTGCAATAACTATCGTGTTTGTTGTCGGTGGTGGATCAGCATATCTTCATTACATATTTTTTGCGACTATAGAAGTTGTGTGTATGTTGCTAATTGACTGGTATGCATGGAAGTGGCCTAACACTGAAGAAGTCGTTTCTAAAAATTGAAATTGGGTCAGGCTTGGGCTTGCGATATTGCATTGTATTAAAAACAAAGGGTATTCGGGATAAACATTCAAAATGGGAATATTAAAAGTCTAACGAATCAATCCAGCAGACCGCAAAAAGCGCGGCGGCTGATTTTTGCGTTCAGGATATCTATAGAACAAGGAGGGTCATTATGATTGGTAAACAGACATTCCAGTTTTTAAAAGAACTCAAGAAGAACAACAACCGCAACTGGTTTAATGCCAACAAGGAAAAATATCAAGCCGCTGCTGCGGAGTTTGAGGATTTTGTAAATGTAGTGATTGCAAGCATCTCACAGTTTGATAAAAGCATCTCAGGGATTTTGGCAAAAGATTGTATATTCCGTATTTATCGCGATGTCAGATTTTCCAAAGACAAGTCTCCCTACAAAACGCATTTCGGGGCATGGATTGTAAAGAGCGGAAGGAAATCGCACGACGAGGCCGGTTATTACATTCATATCGAACCTGACGCAAGTATTCTTGCAGGAGGCGCCCATAATCCGCCTCCGGATTGGCTGAGAGGTATCCGCAGTAAAATTCATAATAACGGAAAAGAATTTAAGAAAATAATAGGCAGCGCTTCCTTTAAAAAATATTTCAAAGAAATAGAAGGAGAAAAACTTTCGCGGCCGCCTCATGGTTTTGATGCAAACCATCCCGATATTGAATTATTGAAACAGAAAAGTTATCTTGCAGTCCACAAAGTAGACGACAAAACCGTGATGTCGGATAATTTTATAAAACTCTGTTCGGAAGTATTCAAAGCCCTTTATCCTTTTGATGAGTTTTTAAATCAGGCTATACCATGATTTTTGAAAAACACCGGAGAATCTTTGAATGGCAGGCAAAGTCAACGGTTAAATCAAGAGAAAGGAGGTGAGTTGGGACGAAGATAAAGATAGTTTGTACTTTAGTTTTCACTTTGCTGCTGTCATTCCGCACTTGATGCGGAATCCAGTCTATTTTTATGGATTCCTGCTTTCGCAGGAATGACAAAATAATGCAAACAATTTCATGCTCTCAAGTAAACAGACAAACATAAAGGAGGATACTATGTCAGCGAATCAAATTGCATTGGTAACCGGAGCTAACAAGGGATTAGGTTTTGAGACAAGCCGTCAGCTTGCCATAAAAGGCATCAAAATCGTTATGGGCGCAAGAAATATTGATAAGGGCAAGTCTGCTTCTAAAAAATTGAAGGATCAAGGGTTTGATGTAGAGTGCATTGAATTGGATGTTACAAATTCGAGCCACATCAAAGAGGTGAAGCAATATTTTGAAAAGCATTATGGAAAGCTGGATATTTTGGTGAATAATGCGGGCATGGTGCATCCCGAAGAGCCGTTGTTTGCAAACAGCGCTGGAACTGTATCCCCTGTGGCTCTACGAAAGATTTTTGATGTAAACTTATTTGGGCAGGTAGAGCTGACTCAGGCACTTCTCCCACTTTTGAGAAAAAGCGATGCCGGACGTATTGTGAATGTTTCAAGTATCTTAGGCTCCCTTACGATTCAAAGCGATCAGAAGTCGGATTATTCACAGGTTAAACCATTTTCGTATGATGCTTCTAAAGCGGCATTGAATCAATTTACCATTCACCTTGCCGCTCTTTTAAAAGATACGCCGATAAAAGTCAATTCCGCACATCCGGGCTGGGTCAAGACCGATTTAGGGACTGACATGGCTCCAATGGGAGTTGAAGAAGGCGCAAAGACCGCTGTAAGGCTTGCGACTCTTAATCAGGATGGTCCAACAGGCAAATTCTTTCATTTCAATGACGAGATTCCGTGGTAGAAAATAAGAGCGAAAGACATCGAACGAATTACAAGATTAACCGGTGCCGGTGGTTTACGGAGTTAGACAAAGAAAGGAAACTCTCTATGAAACGAATCCTCATATCAATAGTCATCATTGCCGCATCTGTCATGCCGACCTTGGCTCAAACAAGTCCGGCGGACAAAGACACTATTGCTGTGGTTCTCGGAAAACCGATCACGGTCAAAGATAAAGACAATTTGAACGGACTGATCTTCGGCGCGCTTCTGGAAAAGTATGCAAAGGAAAATAAAATCGAGCCTACAGAGGCTGAATTGGATGTCTTTATGCAGAGGACGGATGAATTGGAAAAACGGAATCAGGACAAGTTCGAAAAGGATAGAAAAAAGCTGGCGGAAGAATTGAAATCCGACACCCTCACGGAAAAAGAACGAAAAGAAAAGACCGCTTATCTGCAAAATCTGGAAAGCATCCTCAAGACTACCAAAGAAATGGCAGAGAGGGACAAAGGCATGGAAGATCAGATTAAGGCGATAAAACGAAACATGGCGCGGCAGTTCGTCAAGACATGGAAAATCAATAAGTCGCTGTATGAAAAATACGGCGGGCGTATCATTTTCCAGCAGGCAGGTGTCGAGCCGTTGGATGCATATCGGGAATTTCTGAAAGAACAAGAGAAGGAGAGGACATTCCAAATCATGAACAAGGATTATGAGGCATCCTTCTGGAGATATTTTACAAACGATGCGATGCACACCTTTATTTCTAAAGACGACGGAGCCAAACTCATGGGAACTCCCTGGTGGCTTATGGAGAAACCGATAGATGAATAAAAATAACTTACCTAAAGGAGGAAATTTTATGGAATATGGCAGAGGAAATATCATTGCAGGCGGTATTGTTATATTTATTGCTGCAATAGGCGGGTTTGCACTCGGCTTTACAGTCGAGAATATTTTTAAAGACGGCTTTTATGCCCTGACTCTTCCACGGATGCTTGTTAAGGCAGGACACAGCCACGGCATGCCGATGGCTTTTTACAATCTTATTATCGGTGTTATGGTGGATAGGCTTGCATTAACGGAAAAAGGGAAAAAATATCTCTCAATGCTCGCACTCGGGGCTTTTATAATGCCTTTAGGTCTTCTTCTTCGGGGACTTACCGGAGGCTCTATGACCTTTATACCTGTAGTTATGATAGGAGCTATCTGTTTTCTCGCCTCTGCTGCTATCATGTTAAAAGGGGCGATTGCCCGAAAGCCGTTTTGAAAAGAGCTTCTCTTGTATATGGTAGGAGGCATAAACAATATGCGCATGAACGACACGACTTCCAAATTTGAAAAGGCAAGATGCGAATGGCCGACCTCCGATCCGCTACTCGTCAAGTATCATGACAAAGAGTGGGGCGTGCCTATCGAAAACGACAGGAAGATTTTTGAGTTCCTTGTCCTCGAGAGCGCCCAGGCTGGGCTCTCGTGGATTACTGTTTTAAGAAAGAGGGAAGGATACAGGAAGGCGTTTGCAGGATTTGACCCAAAGAAAGTGGCGCAATTCACCAAACGGGATATTGCCCGGCTCCTCAAAAATCCGGGTATCATCCGCAACAGACTAAAAATAGAGGCGACTATCAACAATGCGAAACGGTTTCTTGAGATTCAAAAGGAATTTGGAAGTTTCTCGAAATATATGTGGAGCTTTGTGAAAGGAAAGCCGATAGATGGAAAAAGAAAGAGGCTTAAAGACCTTCCGGCAATTACCAAAGAGGCGGAGATTTGGGCAAAAGACCTCAAGAAACGAGGATTCAAGTTCCTTGGGCCCACCATCTGCTATGCCCATATGCAGGCGGTCGGCATGGTGAATGACCACACAATAGACTGCTTTAGATATGCTGAAATAATGGACAAATATAGCTAAGGGCAAAAGCCTGATAGAACACAGATGACACGGATAAGGCGGATGGACACGGATTTTTTAAGGCAAGAAAATTATAAAACTTAAGGAGAAAGAGTGAAAAGGGAGAAGTGGGAAAAAAGAAGATAGAAGGTAGAAGATAGGTGTTAGAAGAAATTTTTCTATCTTCTATTTTCTACTTTCTTTTTTCTCCTTTAATCTTTTTTTCTTAATATCCATCCGTGTCATCCGTGTTCCATATGAATTTTATAATTTACATGAATAAACATAGGAGGATTTTCATAATTATTCTTTTGTGCATGGCAGGGACAGTAATGATTTGGTGGGTTGTGTCTGCCGGACCGACGACGGTCTATCGCACTGTCCTCTACAACTTTTCTGATATTGACGACGATCGAATTTTCCCACAACGAAAGCTGACATCTGCGCCGCTTGCTTTCCTGTTCCGAGAAAATATCAGGACTCAGATTGCTTCTCTATCCGTCCGGCTCGGCGGCAATGAAGTGCTGCTCAAGGAGTTGATTGATATGAGCAAGACAACAGCGTTCCTTGTGATTAAAGACGACTTCGTTGTATTCGAGGAGTATTACCTGGGATACGACCGCTCCACGCCGTCCCTGTCATTTTCAATGGCGAAGTCGTTTCTATCAATTTTGGTAGGCTGCGCCATTGCTGACGGCTACCTGAAGTCGGTTGATCAGCCTGTGACCGATTTTGTCCCGGAATTGAAGAAAAATGGATTCGCCTCAGTTACGGTTAAGCACCTTCTTCAAATGACCTCCGGCATTGATTATACCGAAAACGATTTTCCTTTCGGTCTGCATGTCCGCTTCTACTATACGGATCACCTCGAAGACGAGATATTGAAACTCAAACTGCGGGAGCCTCCGGGTAGACGGTTTGTCTACAAATCAAGCGATGCCTTCCTGCTGACGCTTGCACTCCGCCGCGCCCTCGGCGGCAAAAGCATTACCGAATACATGCAGGAACGTTTATGGAATCAGCTTGGTATGGAGTACGACGGAGCATGGAGCATTGATCACGCACCCGACGGGCTGGAAAAGACTGGCTGCTGCCTGTCCGCGACAGCACGGGATTTCGCCAAGTTCGGACGGCTTTACCTAAACAATGGTCGGTGGGACGGACGGCGCATCGTTCCGGAGAGCTGGGTCAAAGAATCCACCAAACTCGATGTCAGCGACGGAAGCGCTCGGGAATCAGCGGGTCACCTCGGGCAGTTCCTTTACATCAACCCGACCGCCGGTGTAATAATCGTTCGTCTCGGCAAGAGCACCTGGGGGCTGAGTCGGGAGGAATGGGGGAACATTTTTATGTCGCTGTCAGAGAGTATTCGCCGGCAATTAGAGAACGGGGCAGAATCGTCCCAAAAACAACGGACAGAACAAAGACATGATTTTAGACAGGATATACAGGATAAAAGATAGATGATAGAAGATGGAAGATAGAAAACAGAAATTTCTAATTACTAATTTCCATTTTTTCAATCCTGTCAATCCTGTTAATCCTGTCAAGTTTTTATAATTTTTTATAATTTATCAAGAACAACAGGTCGCTGCACCGGACACGCTATGAAACTTGGTAAGACACTTTACATAACAGAGAGGAAAGAGTGGAGAAAGTGGCTGATTAGGCATCACGATACGGAAAAGGAAATCTGGCTGGTGTATTACAAGAAAGACAGCGGTAAGCCGAGTCTTCTTTATAACGATGCAGTAGATGAGGCGCTTTGTTTTGGCTGGATAGACAGCATGATAAAGAAAATAGACGGGGAAAGCCGCGCACAACGATTCACTCCCCGCCGGCCGAAAAGTCAATTTTCGGAAATGAACAAGGAAAGGGTAAGGAGACTGATAAAGGAAGGGAAGATGACACCTGCCGGGTTGATTGCAGCCGGCGATATTTCGATTGAAAAATTCGATATTTCCTCCGATATCTTGAAAGCCCTAAAATCCGACAAACAAATTTGGCAGAACTTTCAGAGTTTTCCTGAAAGCTATAAGAGAATTCGTGTCGGCTGGATTGACAGAGCAAGAAAGCGTCCGGAGGAATTTGACAAGCGTCTTAATTATTTCATGAGAATGACCGCAAAGAATAAGAAATATGGGATGGTGCAGTGAATAATGGGATAACAACCGGCTTGAATTTGGTTGCAATTCTTTTCCGAGTAATTTTTTATTTGAAAAAAGGGATATTATATAATAGTATCTTGTTTATGCGAAGCGATATTATAAAAGAAGGTATTGAAAGGGCGCCGCACAGGGCGCTTATTCATGCTAC
>JACQEW010000337.1 GCA_016200365.1 Nitrospinota bacterium | reverse complement strand
ATAATATATCTTGGCGGCTCAATAAGCTGTTGTAGGATTATCCTACCCAAAAGCAAATCTATAATACCATTCTATTCAGCAGTGTCATTTCTTCTAAGACAGGCGAAAAATTTGGGGAATTTCAGGTTATTTGGGAAGTAAGGGGATACCCCACATCTATACTTATGTGTTGGAGTGTGATGGAGTGTGTCATAAAATAAAAAAACATTAGATTTCAGATAGAACTCCCCTGTTAGTGATTTTTGATATTTCTTCGTTTCTCTCAAATATCCCTGCAATAAACCTCAATATCCGGGATGTAGTCTGAAAAATAGTTGGACTCCTTTTCCCATGGAATTGTGAGGACAGGCGGTGGGGAACGGGTTGGTGCATAGAGTAACTCCAGATGAGAGAGAATCTTATGGATTGTTATATCGTCTTCAATAGCGGAGACGATTTTCATAGTTGCCCCACATTTTGGACAGACCAATGGGTCTACCTCATAAATCTTACGAATTAGTGCTGCCCATCGTTTCCTGCATGACTTCTGATAATCTGTCAGGTCTTCCTGAAGTTCAAGCGGCTTATTTAACATACCCTCCTTTTTCCTCATAAAAATCTTTGAAAAGTTTTGTCGAGGTGATGCTACACTCGCCCGGGACTTTAGGCAATCCGGTCTTACTGATTCAATTCTTTGGTGCCCTAGCCGTTAATTTTTTTGGTCACTCTTTTTTTTACAATTTTCTTTCCAAATTTTTGCGAATTTTTTCGATTCTTCCGGAGTGAGCCGCGTCAGGGTTTCTTCTTCATCATCGCCATTCACTAAATATTCGTGTGACCATTGATAATGGTAACAAGTTTCACACATTGGGCAGATTTTGACGTGACCGTTTTTTTTCGTCGTAGGTTTTGAGTTCACGGATTGGTGCGAGTTTTGCGCTTTCTTTTGGCAATGGTCGATCTTCCCCCGGCCTATCGTACTGGGCAAAAGAAGTCTCTGTGTCTTTCAAATTTTTACAGACTGGACAGTTTTCGATCGAAGTCATTCTGATCTATAGTTAAGTTAAGCAGCTCCAAAGCACGGGCGGCGTCCTCTCTTATGTATCTCTCCAGACTAAACAGATTGCTTTTTTGTTTTTCTATAATCCGCTCATAATCAGCCTTGTACTGCTCCAACTCCATGCCCTTAAGTTCTTTTAATAGCTCAGTGGGTGCAAGTCTTTCTAGTGTAGTAGTATCAACTCTGCGTCCTCCATCAAACGGGGATTCGTATTCATAACTATAGGAGTATTTATAGTAATTTCCACACTCTGGGCATTTGCTTAGACTGTATGTAGTTTCTTCGCTGATTTTTGGATATAGTTTTAACAGCAGCTTCTTCGATTTCTCATCCACTGATTCGTAATATTTGTGTCTTGGCAGGTATTTGCATATATTGCACGAGCGAATATGTTTTCCGTTTAACACTTCTTCGCATGTTTTTATTAGAAGGCTGATTTTTTGATCGGATTTTACCTTTTTCAATAGGGTAAGCAGGAGTTCTGCATTTTCTTTTATTTCGGAAAAATAGTATAGATATTCAAGAATATTGTCTCTCTTCTCGTCCTCCTCAAGCGCGCATACAATATTTTTTATTGCCTCTTTGCTCGCAGTTATGTTTAATTCAGCCTTAGCCTTTCCTAATATCTCGGCAACAGAGTCGCGTATTTCCTTACTCTTATCGGTTAATGCGCTTACAAGTCTTGAGATTAATTCTTTGTCATCGTTATGCTTGCTTATCAAAGAAACGGCAAAGGCATGGATAAAAATAGTTGATTTAATTTCATCGTTTTCTGCGAATTTTTCAAACAGCCAGTCGGTCTTTTCCCAGTTTCTGCTGTTTACATAGAAAAATACAAGCGAATATAGAACATCTCTCTGGACACTCTCGTTCTTTTCTGATAACGCCTTCTCAAGCATAGGAGCTATGTTTGAGAAGTCAACGCCGTCTTCTACTGCCCAGTATAATGCGGTAGCTGCATTTTTTTGTTATTTTCATCCTCAAATAGCATTGCGGCGAGGTATGGCAGGGCAACCGATACATCTAATTGATATTCATTAGAAATGGTAAAGTAATTCTTTAGGAACTCAGGGATTAAATATCTGCTGTGTTTGTGTTCGTTCATCATCTTTATTACTTTCAACAGCTTTTCTTTGTCTGCTTTTATATATTTCTTAATCTCGTCAGAGTAGACGATGTGCCCCGGATCTATATCTACAAGAAATGGCAGTGTAAACTCAAAATTACTCTCTTTGTTATATTTTTTTATAGCAGCCTGAAGCACGAGATCGCCACAGGTCGTCTTTAATAATTCTTTGAGTGGCTCCAACTCTTTTTTATTAACATAATATATTGTAAGCGCATCCGCAATATTCTGCATAATAGGAACTTGGGAACATCTTGAAAATAGTTTCTTAAGCGATTCGACAACTGGCGATATGTCCTCCCCGTCTTCGGCAGCTTTCTTGAAAAATGCTGCCGATTTCGCCAACTCGTCAAAACCTAAGCCACTGGTTTCTAACATTTTCCTGTTCTTTTCAAACTCCATCTTATCCATTGTATTTGCAGAATTAGCAGTAACTGCCAATTGTTTCTTTCTCTTATTTTTTAAATACCAAACTATTCCAAAGACTGTTCCTAAAATTACAACTATTAAAGCAATTAAATTATGAATGATCATTGACACTATTATGGTGATAATAGACAAAACAAAAGATATAACAAAAGTTACTAATCCAAAACCAACTCTCCCTATAGAGCCGAAAATTGGTAAAACATCTAAAAGCACACTTATAGGCTCAGATAATGCCCATAAGCCAAACCACATCAATGCAAATCCAATTCCTCTGAAAATCCAGGTAAGGATAGTGTGTTCGGTTTTCATTGTTGAGATTGCACTATCTCTTGTTCCTTCAAAAATCCTATACAGTTTCGTATTTTTTTCTCCGTAAAATGGTGATACTTTTTTGTTTGCTAAATCAAGTTTTCCAAAAATTGTTGCCGTATCGAGTGGGTTGTGGATTACAGAATAGCTAACCCTAACATCTCCAATTTCCGGGCTGCTGATTGAACCGCTGCCTTTAAATAAATATTGGTCGCTCGCTAATTTAAGATTATCGTTTAGAATTATGTTGCTATTATTAAGTCGAATATCTCTATATTGGGGCAATGAAACTTGGCTCATATATACATTGTAAATGCCAAGTTCTGCATTTTTTACGCTTACCGAATTTGAATTTAATGTCATTTGTGGATTTAAGTGTCCCTCCGTTATTCTAAAATTACCCGAGTTTTCTGGATCGATAGTCCATTCTTTTTTGTAAGTATAGGTAGTTTCTGTTGTTTCCGACCCCCCTGTGTTTTTTGTAGATTTTTCTTGCTTTTCTTCTTTCCACGCATACATTTCTACATTTCTTTTTAAGGCAATGTAATTTCCTTCCATTAAATAAGTATCACCAATCTTATCGTTAGACTTTAAAATTCCTGTAGTTGAAATAAGTTTTTTATCAGCCGCTGGTGATGATTGAGAGGTAGATTCAAATTCAATAGCAGTTTTGGCAATTTTTGAGATATCAACTCTTCCTTCATTCCAGTATAAAACCCCAAAGGAAACAATAAACATTAAGAAACCACTTAAAACTCCTTTAATAGAATCTAAAATTCTAGATCCCCAACCTTTTGTTGTAACTTCTTTAAATTGATCGCTCATAAGTTTTTAAAAATAAAAGTATAAAACTGATATGAAATTGCTTTTATGGGTCATAATCATATGCTTATAAAAAATTGATGTCAAATTAATTCCAGCAATCCCAACACGACAGGCAACAACTGTTTCTTCCTCGAAACCACGCCCGGCGCGTCGAGCGTGCCATCTGGCAGTGGTGGATAGGGTAGGTCGTTGAGAACAGGCGGCGCTTTGGATGAGACGATAAGCCTGCTCGAGCCGCGCACCACATCGGTTATAAGCAACATGGCGAAATCGAGTCCGCGTTTGTCTTTCAACGCGTCGAGTGCCTGCGTGAGCGGCTGGAGATGTTTGGTAAGCTGCAGAATATCGGTCACTTCGGCTTGGGCGACTGCAAATTTGAATCCGTTCGATTCGAAGGGTTTGATGTCCGTGCTGACCACTTCTTCCGGTTTGCGATTCGAGAGTCCCGCACCCGCGCTGATTACAGCCCTGCCGTATGATTCAATCGTCTCGCCCTTGAGCGGACCTCCGCCCACGAACGTCCAGCGTCCCAATCTTTCGGCGGCATCCTTGTCGCGCTGCGTGGTGGTGGGAGAAGTCAGGATAAGGGTATCGGATAGAAGTCCCGCGAGAAGCGTGCCTGCCAAATTGGGAGGCATGGAGAGTCCTGCTTCGGCAGTCAATTCCGATACGAGAGTCGAAGTCGAACCCACGACATCCACTGTAAAACGGATCGGTTGGTGCGTATATGGGTTGCCAAGGCGATGGTGATCCAATATCTCGATCAGTTCAGCTTCTTCGAGTGCAGCGATGGACTGGCGCGGCTCGTTGTGGTCAACAAGAATGATCTTGATCCGCGGCGGGTTGAGGATCTCGCGTTGGCGAGCAATCCCCAAATACAATCCGTTTTCGTCAATAACCCAGTAATCATCCACTTCATCGCGCAGGATATTGTTGAGGGAGTCGCGAATATGTCCGTTGGCAGGGAACTTCGGAACTTTTGTATTAGCCGCGTCCTTGCATGGCGCGGACATCATCTCTCGCACGGTCGTATCGCCGGGGCGCGGACCGAGTATTTCTGTAAAATAATTAAAGAGACTTAAGCCATTGATGATGCCGTATGGTTTCCGTCTTCATCAACGACAGGCGCCACACCGCCGGTTTTGCTTGCGAGTGTCCAAGCCTCGCTGAGTTGCGCGTCGGGACGGATGCTATCGAGCCTTTGCATCACAGATTCAAAACGCGGAGATGCATCGGTGAGCAGAACAGGCGATTCGAGGTTGAGTTGCTTGAGAACCCACGCAGATTGCGGGTTGAGCGGACCCGCTCGCCCGGCAATGGTATCCATTCCATCTCGTTCGCACAAAAGCCAGGCATAGCCCATTGCGGCGGCTATGGAGTCTGTGTCAGGGTTGACATGTCCGATAACGCAGGTTTTGTTTTGCATAACGTTATTTTACCGTTATTGAGAGTGCAAATCGCAAGTAATTGTGTTATTGCCTGAAAGTTATATTAATATCCCCTAAATCCCGGTTTTTAGCTGCTGAGTCGAGTTTTATTTTGCCCGGAGAATTTTCGGCTCTGAATTTTTCAGGCAGGATATTATAGGGAATGGTTTCCTTGTCAGTCATGACCGCAATCATAAAATCCCCTTTCCCTAAATATTGGAAAGAGAATTTTCCCGATGGATCTGATTCGCATACATCCAATAGCCAGACATTTTCAAATTTTTTAACAGAGTCTCTATATTTCAAAAGGGCTATTTTTATGTTTGGCGCTTCTTTCCCATTTATTTTTAATGTCCCGCTTATTTTCCCGTCCGTAAAAACAGGTTCATCAAGAAAGGTTGCCTTTGAAACATCCGCCCCTTTTTCTTTTGATTCTTTTACTAAAGCCTTTGACTCTTCTATTAAGTTGAAATGCATGAATCCCTCTGCCATTCTCAGTCCATATTTGCCGCCTATATACCATCTGCTTTTATCCGAGAATGATTTTAGATAAGATAGATTTTCAGGTGTGACAGGAAGATTTGTAAGCCGTCCTAACAGCACAAGTCGCGGCAACATATCGTCATTTGAACCCTTAAACTGCCATTCAATGCCTTTTTTAATATCCCATAATGTATGATATCCGTTTATAAGCGCATCCCTGCCGGCATACATGAACACGGAACCTTCTTTGTGTTTATCGAGATAGTCCTCAACTTTTTTAAGATTTTCATAGGATAATTCTATTGTGTATGTTCCGACGAAGCTGCTGCCCATTGTCTGCATCGGTAATTGCTGAGGAGATGTTTTGTCTGAGGCGAGTAAGACTACAGTCCTGCTGCTTGATGCCTTTTCAGGAATTCCTACAGCCTCTGCAAGATTCTTTTTGTTAAGGTCATATTTATTTGATGCATACTTATATACACCTGCAACGACAGATATGAGAATTACGAACAATATAGCGGGAAAGATAATTCCGGTTATTCTCTGCCTTGTTTCTTTGTATGTCGGAGAAAGAGCTGCGGTTACACCCGCCAGAATGCATAGAGAGATGCCTGACATAAACATTAATCCATATGCCAGAAGTTTGTACCCAAGATATGATGTCTCTCCTGATTTGTCCAGAACCTCTGATACGAGGATAAAATATTTATTGAATGCCCAGCCGTTAATAAAATAGAGCAGATAGGCTATGATGCCTGTCATGCCTCCCAGAAGAAAAGTCCTGGCAGGTTTTGCATTACTGTCTATCCTCCACGATGAGAAATCTCCTGCCCAGCCAGCCTCGCCTGCAAAAAACCATAGTATGCCTGTTATGAAAACAGATAATAAAAGGATGATGATATTGTTATCAGGAGATGTTAGACCAAATTGATGATTAAATAATTTGCCGAAAGTAAGTAGAAGCAATAGCAGATATCCTAAGCAGCCAAGGAAGACAACCAGCGTCTTAAATATGGTTTTTTTGTTAAGGGAATTCAGTATGTTCGGGTTCAGGTTTGAGGCAAACAAAACAGAAGCAGGAATCGCAAGAATCAGGAGAACTACTGATGAAATCATCATTAAGTCAGGTGAAAAAATTGATGATTTATACATCATCTCAAAATCGGCTTTTTCCTGAAGTGTAAGAATATAATCTGAATAATTTGGTATGGTTATGGAGGCAAGGATTATTACTATCCCAAGACCAAGGGCTGCTCCTAAGACAGTCATAACAGATATAAAAATTGTCTCTTTCTTCATATCTCCTCCTTTGTGTGGCAGCTTACTTCTTGTGTAACTTTAAACTGCAATGGATTAAAGTTGTTTTAGTATCACATCAAAAAAAACAGTCCGCTCGTTTCAAACCAGTTCCACACCACATATTTGAAATATGACTTTAAACGAGTCATCCATTAACCAATTTTTTAATAGACTGGATATCTTTTATCCAAAAAGATATATAAGCTTTTCCGAAAAGAGTCAATAAATTGTCGTTCGGCACAAGTATAACTACAAAATCCTTTTTATCTCTTGACTCAAATGATATATTACTCAAAGGAACATACATGTAATTGAAATATTTTTTGTTTTCACTACTACGCAGCTCCTCATTCTTATTGGTTTTATAATCGATCATATATAAAAGAGCAAATTTATCCCGAAATAATATTTTTTGGGTGAGCAACATGAGGTAATTTGTAATTATTATCTTTGAGTTGGGACGATATGATCTCCTTCCTGCTGTTACCACAATATTTACAGGATACTCTTCATAAACAATTTTCTCATCGCCATAAAACTTTACTTTATCCATGCTAATTTGCCTACGGCCAGCCCAAATACCAAAAGGAATCGCTATTAAAAAGAATACTATGAGAACTATGGCTGTTATATCCATATAGTCATTATCTTAAATGTTTTTAATCCTCTTGAGTTTCTTTTCTGCCGGAAAAAATTTATCATTTAGTATTTTTCTCCTGATTAGTAACTTATCAAATTCTTTGCAAGATGGCAAGGGCTTTGGATAAAATGTCTTCGTCATCTGATTCTAATAAGGGTTTAAAAAGTTCAGTTTCTTCAGCAGTAAAACGAGCAACGGTCAATTGTTCATGATCACTATTTGGAATAAACAAAAAGTCATAAAAATAGAATGTTCCATATCCTGGGCATTTCTTAATGTATTTATTCGCATATTCTGATTGCCCAGGTATTTCTACTAATTGCTCTATTGCTGCTAATTTCTTCTTATATTCCGAAGAAGCGCCTTCAAGATTGTCAAATGGGT
>JACQEW010000336.1 GCA_016200365.1 Nitrospinota bacterium | reverse complement strand
TTTATAATTTGTGTCCGGCTGTTTTTAATGCACGAAGCTCCTCTTCCATAAACATCTTGAGATACTCTCCGACAACACGGGGGTTTCTCCCCTCCTGAATGCCAATAATACCCTGTAAAATCATATTCCTTTTTGCAGTCAATATCTTTGCCCTTCTCTTTATCTTATTGGAAATGGGAAGAAATATCAGATTCGCCCCGCCAACGCCGTAGACCGTTGCAACGAAGGCAACCGCTATACCGCCGCCTATCTTGCTCGGGTCCTCCAGCATCTCCATAACATGAATCAATCCAAGAACCGCACCGAGTATCCCTATGGTTGGCGCATATCCGCCTGCTGCCTCATAAACCTTTGCCCCAATCATCAGATCATTCTCCGCAGTCTCAAGATCCTGCTCCATGATATGTCTTATCATTGCCGGCTCCAGCCCATCTATGGCATACCCCAACCCCCGTTTCAAAAAGGGGTCTTTAATATCAGCCTGCAAATTTTGAAGGGCAAGGATACCGTCTTTCCGTGCCCTCCCTGCCAGCTCCACAATTAAATCAATCATAGTCTGAAATTCGCCTTCCGGATTTCTAAATATCATAAAGGTCGTCTTTAAACCTTTCTTCAAATCCTGCCATTCAAAGCTGAGAATAGTAGCGCCCAGAGTTCCGCCAAAGACAATAACTGCTGCGGTTATCTGGAGGATCGAGCCGATATGCCCCCCCTCCAAAACCTGGCCGCCGACCACGGCAAGAATACCCATAACAAGTCCGATAATAGTTGATAAGTTCATACTAACAGTTTATGAGTTAATGAGTTGAGGAGTTCAGGAGTTAAAAATATGAAAAGCTTTTAAACTCCTTAACTCTATAACTTCTTCACTCCTTAACTCGATTTATTGGTTCATTCAAGCTTTCTTTCTTCCCCAGAAGAATTATCTCAATCCTCCTGTTCTGCTCCCGCCCTTCTTCCGTATCATTCGACCTTATAGGCTTAAATTCGCCGTATCCCGATGCCGAAAGTCTTTCCGGAAACAAATTATATCTTGTAACAAGATATTTGACAATACGATTCGCCCTATCCGCCGACAAATCCCAATTTGAGCGATAGCGGGGAGTGCTTATTGGAATAGAGTCGGTATGTCCTTCGATACGGATTAAATAATTCGTAGTGGATAAAAACGATGCTGTCTTATCCATAAATTTAAGCGCCGCCGGATTTATCTCAGCACTTCCGGATGCAAAAAGGTCTCTTGCCCGCAATTGAATAATAAGTCCCCGCTGGTCTATATCAAAAACCACATCCTGCTCGATATTTTTAAGAGAGGGGTCTTCTGTAATCGCCGATTTTAGAGCATCCCTTACAGATATAAACTCAGATACCTCATCACGGGAAAGTCCTGTTTCGCTAAAGGGATATAGAATAAGAGATTCTTTTCCTCTCTCTTTAAATAGAAAAGCGAGAGATTCATTGCCTATGCCGTAGGAAACAACTGCCGATTCAAAGGATGCCGTCATATTTTTCAGTTTTTTTAAATCGAGATTGGTAATCGCAAAAAGAACCACAAATACGGCAAAGAGAAGGGTCATAAAATCCGAATAGGATATGAGCCACCTATTAAGATTTTCTTTTTCTTCGACAGGAGGTGACTTTTTTTTGCCATTCATATAGCGTATAGCGTTTAGCGTATAGCGTTTAGCGTATAGTAAAAAAACTAATCCCTAACCGCTAATCGCTAATCGCTACTTATTATTATAGTAAGTCTTTTAAACCTCTTCAATCTAAAAATATCCTCCCTTTCTCTCTCCTCAAGAACCCTCTCTATTCGTCTAATCCGGTTTACCAAAGACGGAATCAATATCTCTTCGAGGACGTTTATCCTGCGTGTGGTAGTCTGTATCTCCCGTCCCAACCGCTTTAATTTTATCTCCTTAGAGGCTACCTTAACAATGTCATTAAGCACATCCTCAAACCTTTCTGCCACTTCAGTGATTCTATACGACTCGATTACCGGAGAAATCCCTCTTGCATCAACTGCCCTCTTGATGTTTCTGTCTTCTATATGCGGAACAATCACCCCCATGATATTTTTTGCTTCGATATCAATATTTATATCCCTTTTATGCGCATAAGCAGCGGATGTCAAAATATCCTCTCCGAGAAATGCCTTTGCCATAATCAATGAAGCAAAGGCATCCTCTGTATCCTTTTCAAGGGTATCTCTGAATTTTGCCGCATCGCCCATTAATGTAAAAAACTCCATGATTAAGGCATCTCTCTTGCTCCTGAGCAGTCTGACCCCGTCCTTTGCAAGTCCATGCTGTGTCTTTAAGCTTAACAGATTAAGCCGTGTAGGCGATGTCTGGTTCATGATATTTTTAGTTCTTTCTTATTTCAAGTGGGTAAAATAGCCACGGACTTTCCCAGACGAATATTAACTTCCTTAATTCAATTTCTACTTTGTTAATCTCGATATTTGTGATATATTTCCTTCGCATATTTTTATTCTCCTTTCGTTTAGTTTTAATTGATTGTTAACTAATTGATTCTACTATAAAGGAGAACTTTTTTATAGTTTTTATCTAATAGTGTCAAGTGTAGAACCTACAGGGCACTGGATTATTGGATCCCAATGCGTTTTTTGAAGAGGGTGCCGTTTTATCCACTCGTTACATTGATTTTTATCGCTGCGGCAACTCCATTTGCGTTTGGGATCATCCCGACGGTTAATTTCAGGTCCGAAAGGATAGATGTGCAGGTATATCCAGAGGAGATATTGGTTGAGGGTTATTACTTCTATAAAAACCCCTTTCCGTTCCCGGTAGTTCAAGGTTTTTATATACCTTTTCCAATAGACAGAGATCATCCTGAGCCGTTTGACTTGAATGTCGAGCGACTGATGCCGGGAAAAGAGATGTTCAGGCTGAGGCACATATTCGGAAAGACAGGCTTTGAGGTATACTTCCATGCCAATGAAGAGGCGGAGATAAGGGTCTCATACCGCCAGAAGGCCGTGACTATGGATGCTACATATATCCTTACCACTACAAAACCATGGGGGAAGCCTCTTGAAAAAGCCGTATATATATTATATCCGCACGGCACGATCATAGCATCGTCCAACTATCCTTTCAATCTCCCAGGCGATACGCCTGGTTTTCATAAGACAGGCTTCATGCCGGATAAAGACTGGCAATTTACATGGAGGAAAAATGAAAAAGAGATGTAGGAGCGTGAGATTTATGAAATCTATTTTGTCCGCAATGTGCATTGTGCTTGCCACTGCGCCGTATGCTTTTGCAAACAATGGCCCCGCGCCGCATGTGATGGTTTTGAACCTTGTCGTGGTAGTTTTGATAGTTGTTTTGACCCTCGCGGGCGGAGGTAACGGAGTGTTTGCGCGGCTCCAAGCTGCTAAGTATCCTTCGAAGGTAAAGCGCACATTAGTAAGCATCTCGGAATTTATCGCAGTCCTCGTATTATTTTTTATCGCCATCTATTTTTCGATTTTCGGCGTGGCTGGTTTTTCGATATACGCTATTGCTCGCGGCGTCAGGATGATAAGGTGGGCCGGAGAGGCTGAAAAAAACCAGCCGAGGGCCGTGCATCTTGAAGGCGTAAGCCCGAAAAGACTCAAGTCGGCAGGGATCATACTTATCGTCCTGACCCCGCTCGTCTTCGGCTACTCGCTGTTTGAAGAAGCGAACGGCCTCGTCGAGAGCAGAAAATTGTTTTATGCCAGAATGTTGAACGCAGAAGCGAGGAACGCATACACCGCTGCTAAGACGTTTCTCAAGGAGAATCCGAAGGCCGGGGTAGTTACATGTGCGGATATGGAAAAGGCGGGATATGAACCGTCAAACAAAGAGAAGATCACCTGCTTTTCGGACATGACTGTTTCTTCTGGTGAGATAAGGTTGACTGGGCCGGAGTCGTGGGGGCTTAAAAAACCGGTCGCAATTATTACATACTCAGGGGAACTCACCCCAGCGAAACTCTATTGAAAAATAGACCTGGGAGTGAATGAGAAAAGCAAGGGGTTACCCATTCTGTTCAATTAATTGTATCGTAATACTTGGTAAAAACAGGTACGTTTATCAAAATATGTTTTCGACCGCCGGAGCCTGCCCTGAGCGATGAAACGAGATTGCTTTGCTTCGCTCGCAATGACACAAGCGAAGGGGTGGAAAAAAAGTAAAAGGGTAAAAGTGTAAAAGTAAAAAGTGTTATTGTCCTGAAGAAGAAGCAGACGCACAGCGGAACCCGAAGTCGACGCTCCGAGCCGACGGCTCAGCCCAGTAACGGGAAGAAGACCCCAGTCCGTACGTACCAACGCCCCAGGAACCACCGCGCAAAACCTTATTACTACTATCATAATCAGTAGATGTCCATTCCCAGACATTCCCTGTCATATCATAAAGTCCATAGGTATTCGGTTTCTTCTGTCCAACAGGATGGGTTTTATCAGAATTCTTGCCATACCACGCATAATCACCCACCATGCCTTCACTCTCTCCCCAGTAATATGTTGTGGTCGTCCCTGCCTTTGCTGCCTTCTCCCATTCCCATTCTGTAGGGAGTCTCTTCCCAACCTTCCCGCAGTATTCTTTCGCCTCATTCCATGTAACCTTCTCTACAGGACAGTCTGGACAATCTTTAAATTCTGATGGATTCTTACCCATGACCTGCTCATATTCCCTCTGTGTAACTTCGTATTTGTCTATGGAAAATTCACTTAGAACCATGCCTTTAAGTGAACAGGGGACTCCTGCCATAAATTCACCTGATGGGATTAATACCATGTTACCTTTCTCTGCTACCTTTGCCTTTGGCTGAACAGGGGGCGGTGGCGGCGGCAGGCTTGCTACCTCAAGCTTCTCCTTCTCTAATTTCTGACGCTCTTCTTCAAGATGTTTCTTCTCTTCCATTAAAGCCTTCTTCTGTTCTAATTCCTCTCTCTCCTTTTTGAGTCTCTCCTTCTCCTGCTGTATGTTTTTTAATTCCTCGCTGATTTCTGCTGGTTCAATCTTCAAGATTGAACCAGCATTGGCAAGTTTAAATATAAAATCCCCTCCTTCATCCCCTGAACTCTTTATTTGACTATATTCAGGCACCTGATCAGATTTGCCTGCAACAATTGTCTTTACCCGTCCATGAAAAATCTCCTCTGCTGTAAATATATTTTTATCTGCCTCTCTCAGTGCCTTTAAGAATGCATCCGCAAACACAGAGTGTCCGCTCCCCCCTTCGTCTGCTACAGGCTCATTCCCACCACTCGCCATAAGTGTCCTTGAGGGACGCTCCATCATCTTTTTTATGAATTCATCTCTGCCTGGCGTTGAAAGCTCTTTTGAGGCATCCCTCGTCATTTTCCCTGCATAGCAGCTATCGGATACTATCAGTATATGCCTTGAGGCAATCGTCTTTATGTTTGAGGTTATATCATCTACTATAATCCAGTCCGTATTATCATCATTCTGGGCATCCACAGGGAGCCAGTATGCCTTATCCGCTGCCTTTTGAAATGTTCCATGTCCTGCATAGTAGATGAGAAGATTGTCCTTCTCTCCAAGCCTTTTTCTAAAGGGCACTTCCAAAAACTAGTTTTTTAAAAGAATTTTCCGATTTCTCAAATTTTTTTCTTAAAATTTTCGTAAAACCTACGTTCTTACCTACAAAATTAACAAATTGAGTGATATTACGCGGTTGTTTCTCTGCCGCTTTTGGCTTTTTTACTTCTCAGTTCCCCCTTTTTCTTAGCCGTTACGCAACCTCCACAAGCTTTAACCTCTTTATTTGCTCATACCGAAAAAGGTTGTAAACTAAATTCATCATTCCAACCGCTGCCTCGGTTCGCTTTAAACCGATATATCTTAAATAGGAT